>NZ_JAOECR010000075.1:0-16641 GCF_029836955.1 Stenotrophomonas sp. GD04054
CCTGACAATTTCCGCGATCTGTCGGAACGGAATGAACTGCTCTTGGTAGGTGTCGACCTTGGTCGACACAGTAGATCCACGCCATGCGTGGATGCTCTTCCGGATTCGCTTTGGTGGTTGCCGACCGTTGGTCGGCACGCCTTCACCCCTTGAACCGCAGCCCGACGCCCGGTTCGGTGAACAGGTAGTGCGAATCCAGCGCTGAATCACCCAGCTTGTGCCGCAGCTTGCCGACCAGGATGCGCAGGTAATGGGTGTCGTGCTGGTGGGTCGGGCCCCAGATCTCCTGCAGGATCTGTGGCTGGGTCACCACCCGCCCGGCGTTGCGCAGCAGCAGCGACAGCAGCGCGTACTCCTTGCGGGTCAACGCTACCGGCTCGCCATCCAGCGCCACTTCACGGCGGACCAGGTCCACATGCAGGTGGCCGTCGTCGAATACCGGCGGCGTGCCATCACTGGGCACGCTGCGCGTGCGCAGCAGCGCCCGCACCCGCGCCATCAGCTCCTGCGTGCCGAACGGCTTGGTCACGTAGTCATTCGCGCCGGTATCCAGCGCACGCACCTTCTCCGCCTCGCCGGCACGCACGGTCAGCATGATCACCGGCACCTGGCTCCACTGCCTCAGTTGTTCCAGCACCTCGTGGCCTTCCATGTCCGGCAGGCCGATATCCAGGATCACCAGATCCATGTCCTCGCTGGCGGCCAGCTGCAGGCCTTCCTGGCCGGTGGCGGCCTGCCGCACCTGGTAGCCCTGCGCGCGCAGGCTGATGTCCAGGAACCGGCGGATCTGGGTTTCATCATCGATCACCAGCACGCGCGCGGCCGGCACGCTGGCATCAATCGGGGTCGGGCTCATCGTGGGAGGCTGGCTTGAGCAGGGGCAGGGTGATGCGGATCAGGGTACCGCGACCGTCGCGTCCGGGCAGCGCCTGCACGCTGCCGCCATGCGCGCCGATCATGCCCTGGCAGATGGTCAGGCCCAGGCCGGTGCCATGGCGGCCACGGTCGCCACGTTCGACGCTGTAGAACATGTCGAAGATGCGCGCACGCTCGTCGTCGGGAATGCCGGGGCCGGCATCGATCACGTCGATGCGCAGCTGGCCGTCCAGTTCACGCGCCTGCACCTGCACGGCCGCATCCGGCGGTGAGAATTTGGCCGCGTTTTCCATCACGTTGAACACCGCCTGTTCGACAAGCGCCGGGTGTACCCAGATCGGCGCCAGCGTGGCCGGAATGTCCAGCTCCAGCCGCACCTTCGGCTGGTAGCGCTGCAGGCGCCGTGCGGCCGAACCGATCAGTTCGTCCACGCCGATCCAGTCGCGGTTGATCTTCAATCCCTCGTGGCCGAGGCGGGTCATGTCCAGCAGGTTCTGGATGTAGCGGTCCAGCCGTTCGCCCTCGACCAGGATGGTGTCGAGCAGGGCACGGCGATCGGCCGTATCCATTGCCGTACCATAGCTGGCCAGGCTGTCGGCCGAGCCGATCATCGCCGCCAGTGGCGAGCGCAGGTCGTGCGACACCGAAGAGAGCAGCGCCGAGCGCAACCGCTCGGTCTCGTTGCTGACGTGCGCCTGCTCCAGTTCGGCCACCAGCCGCGTGCGCAGCGCGGCCTGCGCGATGTCATCGACCATTGCTTCGGCCAGCTGCCGTTGTTCGGGCAGCAGGCGCGCCTGTGCGCCGGGCAGGTACAGGCCGGCCACGCCGATCGCGCGGTCCTCGCCATCCAGCAACGGCAGGAACCACCACTGCGCGCCGGCCAGGGTGTCGGTGAAGCGGCCACTGGGCTGGCCATGGCGCAGCGCCCAGTCGGCGGCGGCCAGGTCGGTGTCGCCGGGCTGGCTGCGGCCACCGGTTGCGGTATCGGCGCCGATCCGCAGCCACGCCGGCACGTCCATGGCCTGTTCCAGTGCATGCCGACCCGCCTGCGCCACCTCGCCGTTGCCGGCGGCACTGGCCAGTTGGCGGCCCAGCTGCTGGCGCGCACGCGCATGGCGATTGGCCGCGCGCAGCGCGATCACCTGCATGCGTAGGCGCGAGGCCAGGCGCCCGGCCACCAGTGCCGCGGCCAGGAACAGGAAGACGGTGATCACGCCCTGGCGTGCACCGATGGCGAAGGTGAAGCGCGGCGCGATGAACAGGAAGTTGTAGGCGAGGAAGCACAGGATCGCCGCCATCACCGCCACGCTGGCGCGCGTGCGCGCAGCGACCAGCACCACCGCCACGATGAACACCATCGACAGATCGGCCATGCCCACCCAGCGTTCGGCCAGCCATGCCACCGCACAGGCCAACGCGGTGGCGATCAGTGCCTGCGCCGGTTCGTAGCTGATGCCGCGCACCGGCGGCAGCAGGCCCTCGCGGCGCGAGCGCGCACGTGCCTGCGGCGTGCTGATGATGGTGATCTCGTAATGCGCGCCGCGCTGGATCAGCTGCTGGGTCAACGTTCGGTTGAACATCCGCGCCAGCGGGCGCTCGCGGGTCCGCCCCAGCACCAGGGTGGACACGCCGTTGTGCGCGGCGTGGTCGAGCAGGGCGTCGGCGATGCTCGATCCGTGCAACAGCTCGGCGTCGCCGCCCAGCCGCCGTGCCAGGGCGAAGGCCGCATCGATCTCGCGCTGGGTCGCCTCGTCCTGGCGTCGTCCCTGCACGGTCACCACGGTCCATGGTGCGTCGCGGCGTTCGGCGATGCGTCGCGCCACGCGCACCAGGTATTCACTCTGGCCGCCGCCGTCGATCGCCACCAGCACGCCGCGGCGCAGCGGCAGGTTGCTCTCGCCACGGGCAGCGCGTGCCTCACGCAGGCTGCTGTCGACGCGATCGGCGGCCTCCTGCATTGCAAGTTCGCGCAGTGCGGTCAGGTTGGCCGGCGAGAAGAACGCCTGCAGCGCCTGCGCGGCCTGTTCCGGCACATAGACCTTGCCCTGCTGCAGGCGCGCGATCAGCTCGCGCGGCGGCAGGTCAACCAGCACGATGTCGTGCAGGCGGTCGAGCACGACATCGGGCACGGTCTCGCTCACGCGCACGCCGGTGATGCGCATCACCACATCATTGAGGCTTTCCAGATGCTGGATGTTGACCGTGGTCCAGACGTCGATGCCGGCGTCCAGTAGCTCCATCACATCCTGCCAGCGCCGCTCATGGCGGCTGCCCGGCGCATTGCGGTGGGCCAGTTCGTCCACCAGTACCAGCGCCGGATGCCGTGCGAGCACGGCATCCAGATCCATCTCCTGCAGGATGTGGCCGTGATAGGCCACTGCCTTCAGCGGCAGCTGTGGCAGGCCCTCCAGCAGCGCCTGGGTATCGGCGCGGCCGTGGGTTTCCACCAGGCCCACCACCAGGTCGACACCGCGGCGCAGCTGTTCCTGTGCGCGGGTCAGCATGGTGTAGGTCTTGCCCACGCCCGGCGCCGCACCGAGGAACACGGTCAGCTTGCCGCCGGCTTCGCGTTGCAGGCCTTCGACCAGGGCATCGGCCTGGCGGGTACGCGCATCAGTCATGGGTGCCGCTGTCATGGCCGCCATTGTGCGCGCAGCCGGTGCAGGTCGGTATCACGGTGCCTTGGCCGCGTGGTCCAGCGCGAAGTTCAGCGTCACCACGTTCACCCGCGGCTGGCCGAACAGGCCCCACTGGCGACCTTCGGTATGCGCCTGCACCAGTGCCTGCACGCGTTCCACCGGCAGGCCACGGGCACGTGCCACGCGTGCCACCTGCAGGCGCGCCGCCGCCGGCGACAGCTGCGGATCCAGGCCGCCGGCGGACTGGGTGACCAGGTCCGCTGGCACCTGCGCCGGGGCGACACCTTCGCGCGCGGCCACTGTAGCCGTGCTGGCGGCAACACGCTCGGCCAGGGCCGGGTTGCTGCGCGCCATGTTGGAACCGGCCGCGGCCATGGGGTCGTAGTTGGCTGCCGACGGACGTGCCTGGAAGTAGCCGTCACCGGTGAACGGCTGCGACAACCATGCCGAGCCGCGTACCTGGCCGTTGCCATCGCGCAGCAGGCTGCCCTCGGCCTGGGTCGGGTAGGCCAGGCCGGCAAAACCGGTGGCGATACCGGCGTAGACCGCACCGGCCAGCAGCAGGGTGGCCAGGCCCAGGCCGATCGCCGGGCGCCAGCTGGCGCCGTCCTGCAGGCTGGCCACGCGGGCCTCGGCCTTCTGTTCGCGCGGAAGGGAAGATGAAGTGGAAGCAGTACGGTTCATGCGCCGAATACCAGGACAAGAAGAAGGTCGATCGCCTTGATCGCCGCGAACGGCAGCAGCACGCCGCCGAGGCCGTACACCAGCATGTTCCGGCGCAGCAGTGCGGTTGCAGTGGCCGGGCGGAAGCGCACGCCACGCAGGGCGAGCGGGATCAGGGCGGGAATCACCAGGGCGTTGAAGATCAGCGCTGCCAGCACCGCATTGCGCGGGCTCGACAGCTGCATCACGTTCAAGGCGGCCATGGTCGGAACGGCCGCGGCGAACAGCGCCGGCAGGATCGCGAAGTACTTGGAGACGTCGTTGGCCAGCGAGAAGGTGGTCAGCGCGCCGCGGGTGATCAGCTGCTGCTTGCCTACTTCCACCACCGCCAGCAGCTTGGCCGGGTCCGAATCGAGGTCGACCATGTTGCCGGCCTCCTTCGCCGCCTGCGTACCGGAGTTCATCGCCAGACCGATGTCGGCCTGGGCCAGCGCCGGCGCGTCATTGGTGCCATCGCCGACCATCGCCACCAGGCGGCCACCGGCCTGCTCCTGGCGGATGCGTGCCAGCTTGTCTTCCGGGCGGGCCTCGGCGATGTAGTCGTCGACACCGGCTTCGGCAGCGATGGCGGCGGCGGTCAGCGGGTTGTCTCCGGTGATCATCACCGTGCGGATACCCATCGCCCGCAGCTGCGCGAACTTCTCGCGCATGCCGTGCTTGACCACGTCCGACAGCTCGATCACGCCCAGCACATGGCGGCCCTCGGCCACCACCAGCGGGGTGGCACCATTGCGCGCGACCTGCTCGACGCGCCCGGCCAGTTCCGCCGGCACGTTGCCGCCCAGCGCCTGCACGTGGGCACGGATCGCATCGGCGGCACCCTTGCGGATCTGCCGCCCATGTTCCAGGTCCACGCCGGACATGCGGGTCTGCGCACTGAACGCCAGGTACTCGGCGTGGTCCGGTTCGGCGGTAGCGCAGCCCTGTTCGCGCGCCAGGCGCACGATCGACTTGCCTTCCGGGGTCGGGTCGGCCAGCGAAGACAGCAGTGCGGCCTCGCGTAGCTGGCTGGCATCGATGCCGGCCAGCGGATGGAAGTGGCTGGCCTGGCGGTCGCCGTAGGTGATGGTGCCGGTCTTGTCCAGCAGCAGCACGTCGACGTCGCCGGCCACCTCCACCGCCTTGCCCGACTTGGCCAGCACGTTGGCGGCCAGCGCACGGTTCATGCCGGCGATGCCGATGGCCGGCAGCAGGCCGCCGATGGTGGTCGGGATCAGGCACACCAGCAGCGCGATCAGCAGCAGCGGGTCGACCTTGACGCCGACGGCGGCACCAATGGCCGGCAACGTGGCCACCACCACCAGGAAGGTCAGCGTCATCGCGGCCAGCAGCAGGGTCAGCGCGATCTCGTTCGGGGTCTTCTGGCGGTTGGCGCCCTCCACCAGCGCGATCATCCGGTCCAGGAAGCTGTGGCCCGGCTCGGCGGTCACCCGCACGATGATCTGGTCGGACAGCACCTTGGTGCCGCCGATCACGCCGGAACGGTCGGTACCGGCCTCGCGCAGCACGGGGGCCGATTCGCCGGTCACCGCCGCTTCGTTGATGGTGGCCAGGCCTTGCACGATCTCGCCATCGGCCGGCACCAGTTCACCGGCGCTGACGATCACATGGTCGCCCGGGCGCAGTTCGGCGGCCGGCACCTGGGTTTCGGCGGCGCCCGGCTGCGGCGCCGCCAGCCGGCGTGCCACCAGGTCCTGGCGGGCACGCCGCAGCGAGGCGGCCTGGCCACGGCCACGCGCTTCGGCCACCGCTTCGGCGAAGTTGCCGAACAGCACGGTCACCAGCAGGATCACGGTCACTGCCAGGCCGAAGCCCAGCGGCGCATTGCCGGTCAGGGTGACGATCGCGGCCACGATCGTGCCGGCCATCACCACCGCCATCACCGGGCTGCGCACCAGATGCATCGGCGACAGCTTGCGCACTGCGTCGACCAGCGCACGGCGCAGGCCGGCGCCATCCAGCAGGGCAGGGCGCGCTGCATGGGTACTACGGGTTGAACTTGCTTGGGTACTCATCAGGGTGTCCTTAGTGCAGTCCCAGGCTCAGGTGGTCGGCGATCGGGCCGAGTACCAGCGCCGGCATGAACTGCAGCACGGTCAGGATGACGATCACCGAGACCAGGGTCAGGGCGAAGGTCGGGGTTTCGATCTGCAGGCTGCCGGCAGACTCCGGGGCCTGGCGCTTGGCAGCCAGCTGTGCGGCCACCACCAGCGGAATGATCAGCAGCGGGAAGCGGCCCAGCAGCAGTACCAGCGAGCAGCTCAGGTTCCACCACAGCGTGGCGTCGCCCAGCCCTTCGAAGCCCGAGCCGTTGTTGGCGTAAGCCGAGACGTACTCGTAGAAGACCTGGCTGATGCCATGGAAGCCGGGGTTGGAGGTGCCCGCCAGGCCGGGCACGGCCAGGGTGATCGCGGTGAACACCAGCAGGGTGATCGGCTGCAGCAGCACCAGCAGGGCCAGCAGGCGCACCTGTGGCGTCTCCAGCTTGCGGCCGAACAGTTCCGGCGTACGCCCGGTCATCAACCCGGCCAGGAACACACCCAGCAGCAGGTACACGATGAACTGCTGCAGGCCACAGCCGATGCCGCCCCAGATCGCGCTGACCAGCATGTTGACCATCGCGATGCCGCCACTCAGCGGTGCCAGCGAATCGTGCATGCCGTTCACCGAGCCGTTGGAGACCTGGGTGGTCACCGCCGCCCACAGCGCGGTGCCATCGGCGCCGAAGCGCACTTCCTTGCCTTCCATCAGCAGCGGCGTGGCGGCGCTGGCGCTATGTCCTTCGCTCCACATCATCGCGCCGGTGGAAAGCAGCGACATGCCCAGCATGCAGCTGAACACCAGGGCGCCGAAGCGACGTCGGCCGGTGAACGCACCGATCATGAAGATCACCGCCATCGGCACCAGCAGGATGCCGACGATTTCCAGCGCATTCGACAGCGGGGTCGGGTTCTCCAGCGGGAAGCTGCTGTTCGGCCCGTACCAGCCGCCACCGTTGGCGCCCAGCTGCTTGGCTGCGACCATCGCCGCGACCGGGCCCAGCGGCAGCTTCTGTTCGGCCATGCCGGCGCTGGCGTCGATCGGCGTGGCCTGCGGCCCACCGGTCATCGTCGACGGCACGCCCTGGCTGGTCAGCAGCAGGGTCCACACCAGGCACAGCGGCAACAGGAAGCGCACGCACAGGCGCACCACGTCCACGTAGTAGTTGCCCACCGCCACCTGGCGGTCATCACCGGCACCATTGGCCGCTGCGGCCTGCGGCGAACGCGCGAACAACGCGCGCAGTGTGGCCACCGCCAGTGCCAGGCCCATCATCGGCGTGACCACCTGCAGGCCGGTGATGCCGGTCATCTGCGAGAGGTAGGACAGCTGCGCCTGGCCAGAATAGTGCTGCTGGTTGGTGTTGGTCAGGAACGAGATCATCGTGTGCAGCGCGGTGTCCCAGCGCATGTTCGGGATCTGGTCCGGATTCAGCGGCAGCCAGGCCTGGGTCATGAACACCGCCTGGGTCAACACAGCAACCACCACGTTGCTCAGCACGAAGGCCAGCACGTAGCCGCGCCAGGACATCGAGCGCGACGGATCGACCCCGAACAGCCAGTACAGCGGCTTCTCGATCCAGTGGAACAGCACGTCGACCTTCATCGGCGTGCCACGCATCACGCGGGCCAGGTACAGGCCCAGCGGCCACGCCAGCAGCAGGCTGGCGGCAATAATCACAAGCATCTCAGTCATGGCCGGCTCCGCTCAGAACGACTCGGGCCGCAGCACGACATAAAGAAGATAGGCGGCGGCGACCAGCACCAGCACGCCACACAACAACGACAGCCAGGGGGACATTGCAATAGCGTCCTGGTGGAACCCCTCCACCTCAGGCCGTCATCGTCGTCCTGCCCCCCATAAACGCACTACGCGCCGGACCGGGCCGACGCGTAAAGAGTGCATAAATTCCGTGGGCCAATCCGTAACCAGGCCCTGGGTAGCGCCGGGCCATGCCCGGCGACGGGAGCGTGGTCAGCCCGCCGGAGCCTGGCTCGCCGGCACCAGCCCCTTCAGCTCGCGATAGCGCTGCAGGGTGCTGTCGATCTCGGCCTTCAACGCCTGCTGCTGCTGCAGGAACCCGGCCTGCAGCCGTTGCTGCGACTGCAGCTGCACGTGTCGCTGGCGGATCGCCTCGGCCTGCTTGTCGGCCACCTTGCCACCGGCCAGTTCGCGGTCACCTGCGGCCGCCAGCAGCGCCACCAGCGACTCACGCAGGCTGGTGACGTTGTACTCGGCGGTCTTCAGATTGTTGTCCAGCACTTCCTGGCGCTCGGCGAACACCCGGCGCAGGTCGTCCTCGCTGCCATAGGTGGTCAGCATCGCCTGCTCGGTGCGCTGGCGGGTCTGCGCGGCCATCAGGTCCAGCTGCTGCTGCGCCGCCTCCGTGCTGGCGGCGGCGCGCTCTTCGTCGGTCAACGCGCGCTGGACCTGCGCATTGCGCAGGCCACTCTTCGCGTTGAACTCCTCGCGGGCATGGTTGACCGCGTCGGCCGGCAGCGAATCACTGCAGATCCGCTCCTTGCTCTCGTTCCAGCAGTACAGCTTCTTTTCCGTCTTGCCGCTGTCGCGCGACTGCGCCGGTACGGTGAACGGCACGGCCAGCAGCAGGCCGGCAAAGAGCACAGCAGGAACTCGGGACATGACCTTTCCCCTGGGTCGGTCAGCGGATTGAACGGACGCCGTACTGGGCCCGGTAGGCTTCCAGCGGCTGCCGGTAACCCACAAGTTCCGGGTTGCCGGAGGCGAAATCAAGCAGATCGGCCAGCGATGCCACGGCGATCACCGGAATGCCGGCTTCCTCGGCCACCGACTGCGCCGCCGAACGGCGATCGGTTTCCGAAGCGATCTCCTGGCGGTCCAGCGCCACCACGATGCCGGCCGGGGTGCCACCGGCGGCGCGGATGATGCCCAGCGCTTCGCGGATCGCGGTACCCGCAGTGATCACGTCATCGACGATCAGCACGCGCTTGCCGTTCATGTCGGCGCCGATCAGCTGGCCGCCTTCACCGTGGTCCTTGGCTTCCTTGCGGTTGAACGACAGCGGCAGGTCACGGCCACGCTGGGCCAGCTCGCAGGCCATCGCGGTGGCCAGCGGAATGCCCTTGTAGGCGGGGCCGAACACCACGTCGTACTTGATCCCGGTGGCATCGATGGCATCGGCGTAGCAGGCGCCGAGCTGCGACAGCAGCGAACCGGAGTCGAAACGACCGGCGTTGAAGAAATAGGGGCTCAGCCGGCCGGACTTGAGGGTGAACTGGCCGAAGCGCAGGGCGTCGGCGGTCAGGGCCAGCTGCAGGAAACGGTGGCGGTGGTCGCTCATCAAAACTCGATTCATCTTCATTTGGAGCACAAATCCTAATCCAGCTGGGCGTTTCGCGCTCGTCCAGCGCCATGTGAAAGCCGTCCAGGCCCAGCCTGGCGGACTGCGCAGCCCTGCGGGCAACCGGTATGCTTGCCCGGTTTCCCGCCGCAGGTCCCCCGCATGCGCATCATCAGTTTCAACGCCAATGGCATCCGTTCCGCCGCGACCAAGGGCTTCCTCGACTGGTTCCGGTCCCAGGACGCCGACGTCCTGTGCATCCAGGAGACCAAGGCCCAGGAAGACCAGCTGACCGACCCGATGTTCCGCCCGGACGGCCACCACTGCTTCTACCGCGACGCCATCACCAAGAAGGGCTACAGCGGTGTGGCGATCTACAGCAAGCGCGAGCCGGACCAGGTGATCACCTCGCTGGGCTGGCCCCCGTTCGACGACGAAGGCCGCTACATCGAGGCGCGCTACGGCAACCTCAGCGTGGTCTCCTTCTATATCCCGTCCGGCAGCTCGGGCGACCTGCGCCAGGGCTTCAAGTTCGAAGTGATGGAATGGCTGCGGCCGATCCTCGAGGAATGGGCGCGCAGCGGCCGCGACTACGTGCTGTGCGGCGACTGGAACATCGTGCGTTCGGCGCTGGACATCAAGAACTGGAAGTCCAACCAGAAGAACTCCGGCTGCCTGCCGGAAGAGCGCGACTGGCTCAATGCCCTGTGCGCCGACCATGGCCAGGCCACCGATGTCGCCGCCGGCCGTGGCTGGGCTGACGCCTACCGCCTGCTCAACCCCACCGGCGAGGACTACACCTGGTGGAGCAACCGCGGCGCTGCCCGCGCCAACAACGTCGGTTGGCGCATCGACTACCAGTTCATCACCCCGGGCCTGCGTGACCGCCTGCGCAGCTGCTCGATCTACCGCGACGAGCGCTTCTCCGACCACGCGCCGTTCATCGTGGACTACGACCTGTGACCGAGGCTGCCAAGCCGCGTCGGCCGTGGCAGCAGGTGGTGTCCAACCTGAGCCAGCGCAAGGTGCTGGCGATGCTGCTGCTCGGCTTCAGTTCCGGCCTGCCGATCTATCTGGTGGGCAACACGCTCGGCTTCTGGATGCGCAAGGAAGGCATCGAGCTGAGCACGATCGGTTTCCTGTCATGGGTCGGGCTGGCCTACACCATGAAGTTCCTGTGGGCGCCGATCGTCGATAAGACCGACGTGCCTCTGTTCGGTCGCTTTGGCCGCCGCCGTGGCTGGATGCTGCTGTCGCAGCTGGTCGTGGTGGTGGGCCTGGTCGGCATGGCGCTGGTCCAGCCCAAGGGGGGCCAGATCCAGTTCCTGGGTATCGCCTGGCAGCACATCGTCGTGTTCGGCGTGATGGCCGTGATCGTGGCGTTTGCTTCGGCCACCCAGGACATCGTCATCGATGCCTGGCGCATTGAAAGTGCTGACAACAGCGAGCAGCTGGGCCTGCTGACCTCATCCTCGGCGCTGGGCTATCGCACCGCATTGCTGGTCACCGATGCGCTGATCCTGATCATCGCGGCCCGTGTCGGCTGGCAGGTCTCGTACGAGATCATGGCCGTCCTCATGGCGCTTGGCGTGGTGGCCGTGGTCATGGCCCGTGAGCCCGCGCGGGAAGTGGCTGCCGTGCAGGCTCAGGCGACCTCGCTGTGGACGCCGCGGGGCCTGTTCGACGCCGTGGCGGGGCCGTTCATCGCCTTCGTCCGCGAGCATCGTAGTGGTGCGATCCTGATCCTGGTGGCCATCAGCGTCTATCGCATGGCCGACTTCGTCATGGGGCCGATGGCCAACCCGTTCTACGTCGATCTCGGCCTGGACGAGGACACCGTTGGCGCTGTGCGAGGCTCGGTGGGTCTGGTCGCGACCTTCGTCGGCATTGCTGCGGCGGGCCTGGTCTCGGTTCGCTGGGGAGTGCTGGCGGCGCTGATGGTGGGCGCCGTGCTGGGTCCGGCCTCCAACCTGGCGTTTGCCTGGCTGGCCTATTCGGGCCCGGACACCACCCATTTCGCGGTGGCCATGGCAATCGACAACTTCGCCAGCGGTTTCGCCGGTACGGCGCTGATCGCCTATATGTCGAGCCTGACCAGCATCGGATACACCGCAACCCAGTACGCGCTGCTGAGTTCGTTCTACGCGATGCCAGGCAAGGCGCTCAAGGGGCTCTCGGGGTGGTCGGTACAGACGCTCGCACAGGGCCGGACGCTGCTGGAAGGCTACGCGCTGTTCTTCGTCGGTACCGCGCTGGTGGCGATCCCGGTGGTGATCCTCTGCGCCCTGCTGATCCTGCAGCAGCGTCGTCGCCAGGCCGCAAGCGCCACCTGATTGCCTGCCCGCCCGGTCTGCGGGATCATCGCCCCCGACGCGCCGAGGGGGCGGTGCCTTGCGAACGGGGAAGTGAGCATGGCCGACGTTGTGCTGCGGGACCTGGACCCGCTGCTGCTGGAACGTATCCGACGTGTCGCGGTTGCCCGCGGCTGGACCCACGAACAGACCTGCGCCGCCTTGCTGGAGCAGGGCCTGTTCAGCAGTGAACTGGAGGTCCGCTCCGGCTTCGGCGATCCCGAAGTGAACGCGCTCTCCGACGCCATCGCCGCCCTGCAGGCCCTGCCCGCAGGGCAGGGCTTCGATTAGTGCCCATGTAGCGTCGAGCTATGCGCGACCGCCGTTCCCGGTAGATCCACGCCATGCGTGGATGACCGCCTCACGCCAGGTGGATCGCCCCCAGGATCCGCGGCCCCGTCGCCCCGGTCACGCTCGGCAGGTTGCCGGCCAGCCCGTCCATCGTCCGCTGCGCCAGCCAGGCGAAGCCCATCGCTTCCACGTACTCCGGGTCCAGCCCATGCACCGCGCTGGACTCCACCTGCACCCCCGGCAGCCGTGCAGCCAGCCGCTTCATCAGCTGCCGGTTGCGCACCCCGCCGCCGCACACCAGCAGGCGCCGGGTCTGCGGCTGCTGCGCCAGCAGCGCATCGGCCACCGTCGCCACAGTCAGCTCCAGCAGGGTGGCCTGCACATCGGCGGCAGCGTACTGGCCTTCGCCCATGTGGGCCTCGGCCCAGGCCAGGTGGAACTGCTCACGGCCTGTGCTCTTCGGCGGCGGCAGCGCGAACCACGGCTCCGAACGCCAGCCGGCCAACAGGCGTTCGTCCACCGCGCCACTGGCGGCATACGCGCCGTCGGCATCAAAGGTGCGGCCGGTGTGGCGCTGGCACCAGGCATCCATCAGCGCGTTGGCCGGGCCGGTATCGAAGCCACGCACCGCGCCTTCGCGCGGGATCAGGGTCAGGTTGGCGATCCCGCCCAGGTTGAGCACGGCGCGGTCTTCATCAGCCGTGCCCAGCATGCCGAGGTGGAAGGCCGGCATCAGCGGCGCACCATGGCCTCCGGCTGCCACGTCGCGGCGGCGGAAATCACACACCGTGGTGATCCCGGTCAGCTCGGCGATGCGGTTGCCGTCGCCCAGCTGTACGGTGAAGGCCGGATTGGCCAGCGGACGATGGCGCACGGTCTGGCCGTGCGAGCCGATCGCGCGGACCTGGCTGCGGTCCACACCGGCCTCGGCTAGCAGTTGATTGGCGGCTTCAGCGAAGCTGATCGCGATCCGCGCGTCCAGTTCGCCCAGCTCCTCCAGCGAGTCCAGCGGGCCCCCTTCGCCCAGTGCCACCAGCCGCGCCCGCAGCACCGGCTCCCAGCGGGCGGTCAGGCCATGCACGAAGCGGCAGCCAGCGCCGCCGGGGAACTGCACCAGCGCGGCATCGATGCCATCGGCGCTGGTGCCCGACATCAGGCCAAGGTACAGGGGGGCGTCAGCGTCGACAGTTGTGTTCATGGCAGGCATAAAAAAAGGACGCGGCAAGCTTGGGCTGCCGCGTCCTTCTTCGTCAACGCAGGGGCTCAGCCGCGCTTGCGGCCGGTTGCCTGTTTGTCCTTGGCGCTGGCAACCTCGGGGGCGGCCTCGTCGCGGCTGGTCGGTGCCGGGCTGGCGTCGGCGTAGATCAGCTTCTCCATGCCCTGGATGCGCGCCATCGCCGGTGCGGTCTGCGCGCGGAAGGCGACCAGCTCGGCGCCCTTCAGCGGCTCCGGCGGCGGCATGGTCACGGTCAGCGGGTTGCGGTGCTCGCCGTTGACGCGGAATTCGTAGTGCAGGTGCGGGCCGGTCGCCAGGCCGGTCGAGCCGACATAGCCGATCACCGTGCCCTGGGCCACGCGCTGGCCGGTCTTGATGTTCGCAAAGCGCGACATGTGGCCGTACAGGGTGGTGTGGCCGCGGCCGTGGTCGAGGATCACCACGTTGCCGTAGCCGCGCTGCACGCCGGCGAACTGCACGCGGGCATCGCCGGCGGCCATGATCGGGGTGCCGGTGCGCGCGGCGTAGTCCACGCCCTTGTGCATGCGCATCTTGCCCAGCACCGGGTGCTTGCGCGCGCCAAAGGTCGAGCTCAGCCGTGCGAACGGGATCGGCATGCGGATGAAGCTCTTCTTCAGCGAACGGCCGTTGATGTCGTAGTACTCGGACTTGCCGTTGCGGTCGAAGCGGAAGCCGGAATAGGTCTTGCCACCGGTGGTGAAGGTCGCGGCCAGGATCTTGCTGGTGTCCACCTTCTCGCCTTCGCGCCAGGTTTCATCCATCACCACGCTGAAGCGGTCGCCCGGCTGCAGGTCCTTCGAGAAGTCGATGTCGTACTTGAAGATGTCGTCGGTCATCGTCGCGATCGCCGACGGCGACAGCCCGGCCCGGCGCGCCGCGGCGTACAGCGAGCTGGTGATCTCGCCGCTGGTGACCACCGTGCGCGTGGAGGTCTCGCGTTTGGTCACCTTCTCCTTGATGTCGTCGCCGGACAGGCTCAGCTCGACCCGGTTGTCGGCATCGCGGTCGAAGCGGATGCTGCGCAGGTCGCCGGACAGCGGCATGTCGAAGGCGATCTCGGCACCCGGGCGCAGCTTGGTCAGCGCCTCGCGCGCACCCGGATGGTCCAGCACCCGGTGCAGGGTGGTGGCCGGGATGCCGGCCTTGTCGAACAGGTCGCTCAGGGTCTGGCCGCGCTGCACGCGCAGCACCTGCCAGCTGTCACCGGGCACCTGCTGCTGGCGGGCCATGGTCAGCGGCGGCAACGGCAGCGCCAGGCTGGTGTGGCTGTCGGCGAAGGGCGCGTCGATGGTGTGCGAGAAGCCGGGGACGATGGTCGCCACAAGGGCGCCGATGGTCGCGAACAGGCTGGCATGCATCCAATGACGGCGGGTCCAGCGCTCATTGAAGGCGGCGGGAAGATGTTGCCTGAGCTTCCGATGCAGGGCGTTGTCGTGCAGGACGTGGAGGCGTTCCTGGAAGCGCTGCTTGCGTGCGCGCCCTTGTTCGGAATTGTGCATCGGCGGTTTTTTCCTGGCAGCCCGGGAGCGCGGGCCTGATCGCCGGTTACCATAGACACCTGAGAAAACCGCGTCAAACCCTTGTGCCCATTGGCTTTTGTGAAGCCAATCGGGTTAACTTTGCTTTAACACCCCACACAAGAATCGGCGTTGCCGGGAGTAGTCACGTGTCCTCGATTGAAGAAGCCCTTGCCCTGATCGGCCGTGGTGCCGACGAGATCCTCAAGCTCGAGGATCTGCGTGCGCGCCTGCAGGAAGGCCGCCCGCTGCGGATCAAGGCCGGCTTCGACCCCACCGCGCCCGACCTGCACCTGGGCCATACGGTGCTGCTGAACAAGATGCGTCAGTTCCAGGACCTCGGCCACCAGGTCATTTTCCTGATCGGCGACTTCACCGGCATGATCGGCGACCCGTCCGGCAAGAGCCTGACCCGCAAGCCGCTCAGCAAGGACGACGTGCTGGCCAATGCCCGTACCTATGAAGAGCAGGTATTCAAGGTGCTGGACCGCAACCGTACCGAAGTCCGCTTCAACTCGGAGTGGTTCGGCAAGATGGGCGCCGCCGACATGATCCGCCTGGCCGGCCAGCACACCGTGGCGCGCATGCTCGAGCGCGACGATTTCGCCAAGCGCTACGCCGCCCAGCAGTCCATCGCCATCCACGAGTTCCTGTACCCGCTGGTGCAGGGTTACGACTCGGTGGCCCTGGAAGCCGACGTCGAACTCGGCGGCACCGACCAGAAGTTCAACCTGCTGATGGGCCGTGGCCTGCAGGAACACCACGGCCAGAAGCCGCAGGTGGTGCTGACCATGCCGTTGCTGGAAGGCCTGGACGGCGTCAACAAGATGTCCAAGTCGCTGGGCAACTACATTGGTATCAGCGAACCGGCCATCGACATCGTCACCAAGACCATGAAGGTGGACGACACCCTGATGTGGCGCTGGATCGAGCTGCTGTCCTTCGACATCAGCCAGGCCGAAGCCGTACAGCTGCGCGAGCAGGTGGCCAATGGCGGCCTGAACCCGCGCGTGGTCAAGCTGCGCCTGGCGCGTGAACTGGCCACCCGCTTCCACGACGCCGCGGCGGCCGAGCAGGCCATTGCCGGCTGGGAAGCGGCGGTGACCGGGCAGGGCGACATCACCCAGCTGCCGCTGCAGGACGTGGCGATCCCGGCCGAAGGCCTGCGTATCGCCGCACTGCTGACCGCGGCCGGCCTGACCCCGAGCAACTCCGAAGCCAACCGCAAGCTCAAGGAGCGCGCGGTGAAGGTGGACGGTGAAGTGGTCGAAGATGGCCAGCAGGTGCTGCAGCCGGGCTTCGAAGGCCTGCTACAGGTCGGCAAGCGCACCTTCGCCCGCGTGCGCCTGGTCGCTGCCTGACACCAGGGAAGGGCCGGCGCAGCCTGCCCTTCCTTATGCTCTTGTAGAGCCAAGCCCACGCTTGGCTGCGCTTCGTGGGTTCCTACCGCAGCGCGATGGATGAACGGATGCAACATCCGTTGAAAAAAATCGCCACACCCCCTTCACAAATGATGCGAATGGGGACATACTTCTCCTCCCCCGTCGCAGGGGTCGCCACCAAGGGGCTTCAGCGACAACAGGGCGCCCACCACCGCCGAACGAGATGATCGAACGAAGGTGTTGACGGACTGAAAAAGTCTGGC
>NZ_JAOECR010000076.1:0-16415 GCF_029836955.1 Stenotrophomonas sp. GD04054
ACGGCGGCGACAGCGTCAGCAGCCGCGCATGCACCGGGCAGTCCTCGGCGTGCGCACCGGGCAGGTAGCCCAGGCTCATCAGGAATTCGCCGGTGATCTCGCCGCCGGTGAAGCGGAACGTCTTCTTGAACAGCTTCACCCAGTCGGCCTTGCTGCGCGGATGGTGCGCGTCCAGCCACGCCGCGAAGCTGCCGTGGCTGGCCCGCAGCTGCTGGATCACCTGTGCGTTGTGGATCGCCGCCAGCACCTTCAGCCGGTTGCGGATGATGCCCGCGTCCGACAGCAGCCGTTCGATGTCCTGCTCGGCGTAGGCTGCAACCCGATCCACATCGAAGCCGTCATAGGCCGCGCGGAAGCCCTCGCGCTTCTTCAGGATGGTCTCCCAGCTGAGGCCGGCCTGGTTGATCTCCAGCACCAGCCGCTCGAACAGCTCGCGCTCGTCACGCTGCGGGAAGCCGTATTCGTTGGCGTGGTAGTAGTCGTGCACCGGATGGCCCGGGGCGATGAGGCAGTAACCGCTCATGGAGAAGACTCGTTGGATTCGGGTTCGGGATCGATGGCCACCGCGGGGCGCCCGCCGATGGACAGCATCGGCCAGCGCGGTGGCACAAGCGTGAGTTTGCCGTCACGCAGGGCTTGGTTGATCGCCTCGGCCTGGCCGCTGACGGTGCCGAACAGCGAACCGGCCCGGCGCCACTGGCCATCCCCGCCACGTGCGTACAGCACGCAGTCCGGCCCACGGTGGGTGTACAGCTCACACAGCAGCACCTCGGTGCTGCCGTCGCCATCCAGGTCGCGATGCACGATCAGGCAGTCGCGCTCGCTCTGGGCGCAGGATTCGCCATTGATCGCGCGGGTGGCCAGTGCCTGCCACCAATCGTCCGGTGGCGAGCTGGATCCCTTGGCCAGCTTCAGCGCGCGCTGCAGGGCGGCGACGTCCTGCAGACCCTTGTCCAGGCGCTGTCCATCGTCCCAGCGCGAGGTACGTGCCAGCGCGGCAGCGATCACCTGTGGCGCGTTGGCATCGGCGGTGATGGCCGGATCACGCTGCAGCTCGCGCAGCGCCTGCACGCCACGGCGCCCAAGATCGAAGCGCAGCACGTTGACGTCACTGCTGGTGATCGCTGGCGGGTCCGCACGCAGGCGCGCCAACTGGCTGGACAGGGTCAGCCGCACCGGGTCCAGCAGCGGCGAGTTGCCCAGCAAGGCCAATGCCAGCACCACCCAGCACATCCAGCGGTTGACCGGTTCCAGTGTCTGCAACCAGCGGGGCTGCCGGCGCAGCACCGCCAGTGCATAGCCCACGGCATAGCCAGCCACGGCCAGCGCGATCAGCACCGCCCAGAAGCGGTCCAGGGTCCAGCCGTACTGCACCACGCGCAGGCCCAGTGCATACAGCGCCAGCACCGCATAGACCGGCAGCGCCAGCAGACTGGCCTCGACCAGCCGGCGCAGCACGACGGGGTAGGGCGCGGTGTCGTCGCCTTGCTGGTAGACCGCATTGGTGAATGACACCAGCAGCAGCGACAGCACCAGCAGCAGGCTGGCGGCCGAGCGGGTCTTCCACAGCGGCTCCAGCCCGGTCAGCGGCAGGCTCAGCACGAACAGCACGGCGATGAACGAGAGCAGCGGCAGCAGCCCGCGGCAGATCGCGAACAGCACCTGGCGGGTGATCTGGATCGCGCGGTGCTGGGTGCGCCCGATCAGCACGCCGAACCCGGCCAGGCTGCCGGTGGCCAGCGCGATGAACGCGTCCTGCCGGAACAGGTCGCGGAAGATGGTCACGTCGAGCAGCTGGAACAGCGCCGCCCACAGCCACAACAGCAGCCAGGTCAGCCCGGTGAACAGCGCCGCCAGGGCCAGGGTCAGGCCGTTCTGCCAGGCGCGCTCGAACAGCTCCGGATAGCTGGCGCGCCAATGCCCGTGCTGCAGCTGGAACTGCCACCAGGGCAGGGCCACGAACACTGCTACGGCCATGCCCACGGTCAGCGGGAACTGCAGCGCGCCCGATTCCAGTGCGGTCTCGCCGTTGAGGTTCCAGCCGATCCAGGCGGCCAGCGCCAGCACCACCGCCGAGCCGAGCGCGGCCTGCAGCCACAGGCGGCGCTGGCCCAGCTCGACCAGGCTCAGCGCCACCGCGCTGGGAATGGCCAGCACCCAGGCATACCAGCAGTAGCGCCAGCCGATATCGCGGAACGGCCACGCATCGGACAGCTCCTGCGCGGCATACAGCATCAGGCCCTGCAGCAGCGCGATCAGGACGATGGCGCTGCGTGCCGGCAGGGTCAGGGGCGATGAAGACTGCATCGACGACCTTCCATGGCAAAGCACCATCGTAGCCCATCGCGGTTCGGCGCCATCGCGCGACCATCCCGCCCCCAGCAGGTAGAATGGGCCCATGCCTGTTACGCCGACTTCCCTTGCCGATCACCTGCTCGTCGCGCTGCCGTCGCTGCTCGACGCGACCTTTGCCCGCAGCGTCGCGCTGATCTGCCAGCACGACGAGAACGGGGCGATGGGCGTGCTGGTCAACCAGCCTTCCGAGTACACGCTGGGGGAAGTGCTGGCTCAGATGGACATCACCACCGGTGATGGCGACCTGCAGGCGCGCATGGTGCTCAACGGCGGCCCGGTGCATCCCGAGCGCGGCTTCGTCATCCATGACGACGCGCGGGCGTGGGATTCCAGCCTGACCGTGGGCGAAGGCCTGTACCTGACCACCTCGCGCGACATCCTCGAAGCGATGGCGCGCGGCGAAGGCCCGGCCAATGCCGTGGTCACGCTGGGCTGTGCGGGCTGGGGCGCGGGGCAGCTGGAAAGCGAGCTGTCCGAGAACAGCTGGCTGACCGTACCGGCCGACGCCGAGCTGGTGTTCCAGCTGCCGCTGGAGCAGCGTTGGCAGGGTGCAGCCTCGCGTATCGGTGTGGACCTGTTCCGGCTGACCGACTACAGCGGCCATGTCTGAGCCCATCACGCCCGCGCCGGATTCTGCTGCCCCGGCAATCCGCCGTGATGGCACCGTTCTGGGGTTCGATGTCGGCTCGCGCCGCATCGGCGTGGCCATCGGCAGTGCCTTCGCTGCGCATGCGCGCGCGGTGGCGGTGGTCGATGTGCATGGCAACGGCCCGGACTGGACCGCGATCGAACGCCTGCTCAAGGAATGGAAGCCCGACGGCCTGGTGGTCGGCGACCCGCTGACCCTGGACGGCCAGGACCAGCCCAACCGCAAGCGCGCGCAGGGCTTTGCCCGCCAGCTGCGGGAACGTTTCAAGCTGCCGGTGGTGATGATCGACGAGCGTTCCAGCTCGGTCGAGGCCGCCCGCCGCTTCGCCGTCGAGCGCGCCGAAGGGCGCAAGCGCCGCCGTGATGCGGCCGCCCTCGATGCCGTTGCCGCGGCGGTGATCATTGACCGTTGGCTGTCGTCGCCGGACGACGCCACCCCCATTCCCTGACTGCCCGACACCGCCATGACCGCCCAGCAACTCGATGCCTCCGGCCGCCTGCGCCACCTGCTGACCCTCGAAGGCCTTCCGCGCGACACCCTGCTGCAGCTGCTTGACCGCGCCGGCCAGATCCGCGATGCCGCGGTCGGTCGTGTCGGCAACAAGCGCCAGGTGCTGGCCGGCTCAGCGGTGTGCACGCTGTTCTTCGAACCGTCCACGCGCACCCGCAGCTCGTTCCAGCTGGCCGCGCAGCGCCTGGGCGCCGACGTACTGAACTTCGATGCATCGACCTCGTCCACGCGCAAGGGCGAAACCGCCTGCGACACGCTGCGCAACCTGGAGGCGATGGGCGTGCGCGGCTTCGTGGTGCGCCACCCCGATGATGGCGCCGTGGCCGCACTGGCCGAGGCAGCGGGTGAGGGCACTGCACTGATCAACGCCGGTGACGGGCGCAGCGCGCACCCGACCCAGGGCCTGCTGGACATGCTGACCCTGCGCCAGGCCAAGGGCCCGGATTTCTCGAAGATGAAAGTGGTGATCGTTGGCGACGTGAAGCACTCGCGCGTGGCCCGCACCGACCTGCATGCGCTGCGTACGCTCGGCGTGGGCGAGATCCGCGTGTGCGGCCCGCAGTCGCTGCTGCCGGACGACGAGACCCTGAAAGGCTGCGTGGTCGGTGATGATTTCGACGCGATGCTGGAAGGCGTCGACGCGCTGATGATGCTGCGCCTGCAGCGCGAGCGCATGGAAGAAGGCCTGGTGCCGTCACTGGAGCAGTACCACGCGCAGTACGGCCTGACCAACGAACGCCTGGCCCGCGCCGGCAAGGATGCAGCCGTGCTGCATCCAGGCCCGATCAACCGCGGCGTGGAAGTGACCGACGAGGTGGCCGACGGCCCGCAGTCGTGGGTGCTGCGCCAGGTCGCCAACGGCGTCGCCGTGCGCATGGCCGTGCTGGAAACGCTGCTGGGCTGACCACTTTGGTGGGTGCCAACCTTGGTTGGTACTGCTGTTGTGGTGGGTGCCAACCTTGGTTGGCACACTCACCGCTCCGCTTGTCCGCGCACCGCTTTGGTAGATGCCAACCTTGGTTGGCACTATCCACCGGAGCTCATGTCATCGGGTAGATCACATGATGCCCCAAGCTCCCATTCGCACCATGCATGGGGATATTGCCCCAACCGCGACGTCAGCCCGGCCCTGATCGGATTTCCCATCAGGTACATCGCATGTCGGTGCAACGATTCGTCCGAGCGGATCGCATGATCGTGATAGCAGGCCTGCCAGAAGCGCCCGACTCGCCCCAGCAGCCGGTTTGCCTGCTGGGCTGTGCGCGACTTGAAACGCTTCATGACGGTTTCCAGTGACCCGGCGCGCAGTTCAACCAGCCAGTGAATGTGGTCGGGCATGACCACGTAGGCAATCGAGCGGGTGAAGCCTTCCTGATCAAGTCGCTGGAATTCGCGCACTGCCAAGGCGACCACTGCGGCGTTGGTGAAGAGCGGTGCGCGGTCATGGACGACTGTGGTGAGGATATAGCTGAGGCCGACGCTGGAGCGACGACCGAGCAGGAGACGTGTGTTCTGCATGGAGCAAGCATGGATGGGCCTGCTTCCAGTGAACATCGGGGAGTGGCTTGGTTTCAGGTAGGCCAGTGCCAACCAAGGTTGGCAACTACCAGAGCAGTCAATGCCAACCAAGGTTGGCAACTACCAGAGCAGTCAATGCCAACCAAGGTTGGCAACTACCAGAGCAGTCAATGCCAACCAAGGTTGGCAACTACCGGAGCAGTCAATGCCAACCAAGGTTGGCAACTACCAGAGCAGTCAATGCCAACCAAGGTTGGCAACTACCAGAGCAGTCAGTGCCAACCAAGGTTGGCAACTACCAGAGCAGTCAGTGCCAACCCAGGTTGGCAGCTACGAGAAACTGCGGTTCAGCGCTTCTGCGCGAACAGCCACGCCCACATTGCCGGGTCGGCGTAGGTAGCGTCCCAGGCATTGTGATTGCCTTCCGGGTACTCGGTGTAGCGCACGTCGCGTGCAGCGGCGCTCTGGAATGCGCTGTGCAGCCTGCGGTCGTCATCCGGTGGCACCACGTCGTCCAGCGCGCCGTGGAAGATCCAGACCGGCGTGTGCTGCAGGCGTTGCGCGATCACGGCATACGGATCGGTTTCCTGGGCGACCTGCTCGACGAACAGGGTCGGGCGCTTTGCGCGTGGTGCCAGCACGGCACCGCACACGGGGACGATCGCGGCGAAGCGGCGCGGGTCATCCAGGGCGATGTTCCAGCTGCCGTAGCCGCCCATCGACATGCCGGTCAGGTACTGCCGTGCCGGGTCGGCGCCGAACTCGGCGATCGTCGCGTCCAGCGCGGCAACGGCCGCACGGTTGTTGCGGCCGCTCCATTCCTCATGGCCCGGTACCTGTGGAAACACCACCAGGGCAGGGAAGTCGGGATGCTCGCGCAGATAAGGCCCCAGCCCGGCGTGGGTCTGCTTGATGCCATCGGCGCCGCGCTCGCCCGAACCGTGCAGGAACAGGATGACCGGGACGTTGGAGGTTGCGGGCGTCTGCCCACCAGGGCTGTGGGCCTGCAGGCCCGCGGGAATGAACACCTGGTAGTAAGCCGTGTGCCCGTCCACCTTCACCGCACGTGCTTCGAAGCGGCCACGCGCGCTGTCCGGCAGCGAAGTGCAACCGCTCATCATCAGAAGGGCCAGCAATGGCAGCCAGCGCGACAGCAGACGGACCATGGGGTTTTCCGAAGCGGCGAGAACGCCTGCATCGTAGTCCGCCAACGTCGGCCCGGCATCATGCGCTGCGTCACTCCGGGCGCGGGAAGCTGGCGATGATGTCCAGCTGCTCCTGTGCCTCGGCATTGCCTTCGGCGGCTGCAGCCTGCACCTGCGCCATATCCGGGTGCAGCACCACCAGCAGCGGGTTCTCGCAGACCGGGCAGTCGTACTCGGTGGCGTCCTCGTCCAGCTCCATCTCCATGGCACGCGAGCTGCCCTTCCATTCGCAGGCCGGGCAGGTGTGCTGCTGGTCGCGCCAGCCGGGCTGGAAGTAGTTTTCTATCGTTGTTGCCATGGGTGTTCCCGTTGAGTGGGGTCCGAGCCCCGCTTGGCGGGCCCCGATCCTTGATGCGGTCAGTGCAGCAGCACCAGGGTGGCCAGGCCGAGGAAGGTGAAGAAGCCCATCGAGTCGGTCACGGCGGTCAGGAAGATGCCGCTGGCCAGCGCCGGGTCGAAGCCGAAGCGTTTCAGGGTCAGTGGCACCAGCACGCCGGCCAACGCGGCGAACAGCAGGTTGCAGGTCAGCGCGATGGCGATCACCGCCGACAGTCCGGGTGAATGGAACCAGGCCAATACGATCAGGCCCAGCACCGAACCCAGCATCACGCCGTTCAACAAGGCGACCCGCACTTCCTTCCACAGCAGCGTGCGCGCGTTGGAGGCGCCCACCTGGCCCAGCGCCAGGCCGCGCACCATCAGCGCCAGCACCTGGGTGCCGGCGTTGCCTCCGAGGCCCGCAACGATCGGCATCAGCACCGCCAGCGCCACCAGCTTGTCGATGGTGCCCTCGAAGTGGCCGACCACGCTGGACGCCAGGAATGCCGTGCACAGATTGACCGACAGCCACATCAGGCGGCGGCGCATGGCGCGCCAGACCGGGCTGAAAAGATCTTCGTCCTCGTCCAGGCCGGCGGCGCCCAGCGCCTGGTGCTCGGCCTGTCCACGGATGATGTCGACCACGTCATCGATGGTGATGCGGCCGACCAGGATGTTGTTGTCGTCCACCACCGGCGCGGAGATCCAGTCATGGTCGGAGAACTGGCGGGCGACTTCCTGGTCGCTTTCGCCGACATCGATCGCCGGTTGCTCGTCGTCGATCAGGCGGTTGATCGGGGTGGTGTCCTCGTGGGTCACCAGTGCCGCCAGCGACACCCGGCCGAGGTATTGATGGCGCCGGCTGACCACGAACAGGTGGTCGGTGTGGTCGGGCAGTTCGCCACGCAGGCGCAGGTAGCGCAGCACCACGTCAACGTTGACGTCGGCGCGCACGGTCACCACGTCCGGGTTCATCAGACGGCCGGCGCTGTCCTCGGGGTAGGACAGCACCTGCTCCAGGCGCTCGCGGTTCTCGCGGTCCATCGACTTGAGGACTTCGTCGATGACCGTGTCCGGCAGATCTTCGACCAGGTCGGCCAGATCGTCGATGTCCAGGTCTTCGACCGCGGCGATGATCTCGTCCGGGTCCATGTCGGCGAGCAGGCTCTCGCGCACGTCGTCGCCGACGTGGACCAGCACCTCACCGTCATCTTCCGGATCGACCAGGCCCCAGACCACCTCGCGCTTGCCCGGCGGCAGCGATTCGAGCAGGTTGCCGATCTCGGCCGGGGCCAGGGTGTTGACCAGGCGGCGCACCGGGCCCAGCCGACCGCTGTCCAGTGCGTCGGACAGCATCCGCAGTTGGCGCGCAGTCTTGTCGTGGCGTACAGCTTCAGCCATCGCAGCTCCCGCGGGATAAGAAAAGCCGCGATCCCGGCAAGGATGCGGCAACAGGGGTGTTCAGCGCGTCATTATCGCAAGGGGATGTTTCAACGCATAGCCGCCGGGCGGTGGTAGTGCCGGCCTCTGGCCGGCAAGCGGCCCCATCGAAGGCCATGAGGTTGCCGGCCAGCGGCCGGCACTACCCTTGGCGCTCAGGGCGTATCCGCCACCAGCGCCAGCCAGCGCTCGATCGCGCGGCGGTCGCGTGCGGCCAGCAGCTTCGGAGCGCGCGCGCGCAGCGCGGCCAGGTCGGCCTCGCGGATCGCGCGGCGCACCTCCAGCAGTGTGCCGGGGTGCAGGCTGAATTCGCTCAGGCCCAGCGCCAGCAGCAGCGGAGTCATCCGTGCATCACCGGCCATCTCACCGCAGACCGCCACCGGAATGCGATGCCGCGCGCCGGTCTCGATCACCATCTGCAGCAACCGCAGCACGGCCGGATGCAGCGGCGAATACAGCTCGCCCAGTGCCTCGTTGTTGCGGTCAGCGGCCAGCAGGTACTGCACCAGGTCGTTGGTGCCGATCGACAGGAAGTCGACCAGGTCGATGAAGCTCTCCAGCGCCAACGCCGCAGCGGGCACCTCGATCATCGCCCCCAGCGGCACATGGTCGGACACCATGTGGCCTTCGCTGCGCAGCTGTTCGGTCAGCTTGAGCATGCGCCGGCGCACCGCCAGCAGTTCCTCGCGGGTGCTGACCATCGGCACCAGCACGCGCAGCTTGCCGTAGGCCGAGGCGCGCAGGATCGCGCGCAGCTGGGTGTCGGCCACCTTGGGCCGTGCCAGCGACAGGCGTACGCCGCGCAGTCCCAGGGCCGGGTTTTCTTCGTTGCTCAGGGTCAGGCCGGTGCGGTCGGCCTTGTCCGCGCCCAGATCGAGCGTGCGGATGGTGACCGGTCGCCCGCTCATGCCCAACGCGGCATCGCGGTAGGTCTGGAACTGTTCTTCTTCGTCCGGCAGCTCGTTGCGCTGCAGGAACAGGAATTCGGTGCGGTACAGGCCCAGCCCCTGCGCGCCCAGCGCATGCGCCTGGGTGACGTCCTCCAGCGATTCGGCATTGGCCAGCAGGGCGATGTCGACCTGGTCGCGGGTACGGCTGGGTTTGCTGCGCAGGCGGCCGAGCTCGCGCTGCTCGCGCGCATGTTCTTTCAGGCGCGCGCGGTAGTCGCGCAGGTTGTCGGCCTGCGGGTTGGCGGTGATGCTGCCGTCGGCGCCATCGATGATCAGCACGTCGCCATCGGCGATGCGGCTGAGCAGCTGCGGCACGTTGACGATCAAGGGCAGGTGCAGGCTGCGCGCCAGGATCGCACTGTGCGACAGCGCGCTGCCGGCGGCGGTGACGATGCCGACCACGCCCTGCGCCTGCAACTGGGCAAGCTCGGAGGGCGCGATGTTGTCGCAGACCAGGATTTCACCGGCCAGGCCTTTCATCACCGGCGGCCGTTCGGGCTGCAGGAAGGCGTGGATGCGGCCGATCACATGGTCGAGGTCGTCCATGCGGCTCTTCAGATAGGCATCGTCCATGCCATCGAAGACCTTGGCCAGGCGGTCACGCTGCAGGCGCAACGCATAGCCGGCGCTGTAGGGGCCGCTGCGGATCAGTTCGTCCAGCCCGAACAACAGCTCGGGGTCGTCCAGCAGCAGGGCATGCAGGTCGAGGAACTCGCCCACCTCCTGGTTCAGGGCGCCATGCAGGCGCTGCCGCAGTTCGTGCATTTCCGTGCGCGCGGCATCCACCGCGCGGTGCAGGCGGGCCAGCTCGGCCTCGACCTGATGGGCGGCGACGCGCTGCTCGGCCACTTCCAGCGCATGTGGCAGGCGCACCCGCGCCCGGCCCATCGCCGCGCCACGGGCAGCGCCGTGCCCGGCCAGCAGCTGTACCGGCCGCTGGCCGGAAGGGACCTGGCCGGCGCGCGCGCGTGGCACGCTCAGTTGTCCTCGTCGAAGCGGCGTTCGAACAGGCCGACCACCGCTTCCATCGCGGCGGCTTCGTCCTCGCCGTTGATGCGCACCGTGACCGGGGTGCCCTGGCCGGCGGCTAGCAGCATCACGCCCATGATGCTCTTGGCGTTGATCTCACGGCCCTTGGCGGCCATGGTCACGTTGCAGCGGAACGGCGCCAGGGTCTGCACCAGCTTGGCGGTGGCCCGGGCGTGCAGGCCCAGGCGGTTGCTCACGGTGAGTTCTCGTTCAAGCATCGTCGACTATCGCTCCATTACGGGTACCCGCCGCGGCTGTGGCGGGCAGTTGATCCAGTCCCTGTTCCGGATAATTCATCACCCGCAGCAACATCGGCAGGCTCAGCGCCGACACCCGGCGAACCGGGGTCCCCAGCCGGGCCAGCTGCCCGGCAAGGTTGGCGGGGCTGGCGCCGTACAGGTCGGTCAGGATCAGCACGCCTTCACCACTGTCGACCCGCCGCAGAGCGGCCGAGGCGAGCGGGAGCAGGGCGTCCAGGTCTGCGTCGAACGGTACTTCGAAAGCTTCGGTTTTCAGCGGCAATTGCCGCAGGAGCCGGGTCGCCACGTCTAGCAGGGCGGTCCCGACCCCGGGATGTGTTACGAGGAGAATGCCACAGGTCATTACTGCACGTTAACAGGTCAAGGTGAATTGGCGATAGCAGCAGATGAGGGGCACTGTGTCCCGTATTCAGCGTTGCTCGGGTCGGAGCCCATTTCCGTTGCAAAAGGATCCGACCCCACCCGTTTTTCGATGCCTGACCGGGATTCATCCACGCATGGCGTGGATCTACCGTGTCGACCAAGGTCGACACCTACCAACAGCACACGGAATCTGTCAGAGGTGGGGCGGTGTGGGTCTGCAGGACCGTTGGCGCCATGGATGGCGCCATCGAGCCCCCATGGACGGGTTTACGGCGTGTCCTGCAGACCCACACCGCCCCGCCATCCCACGTAATCCCGCTCTTGCCGTTGACGTGGCCTCTGCGGGTGCCGGGCGCAGCCCGGCCGACCCCCTCAATCCTGTTCGCGGTGGTAGGTCGCCACGTCTTCCCAGCCCATCTCGCGGGCATGCCGCGCCATGCGCTCGGCCAGGAACACCGAACGGTGCTTGCCGCCGGTGCAGCCGAAGGCCACGGTCACATAGCTGCGGGTGCCATCCCCCAGCTTCGGCAGCCAGGTATCGAGGAAATCCATCAGCTGGGTCAGGTAGCGCTGCACGTCCGGCTGCGCTTCCAGGTAGTCGCGCACGCCCGGTTCGCGGCCACTCAGCGCACGCAGATCCGGGTCCCAGTGTGGATTGGGCAGCACCCGCGCATCGAACACGAAGTCAGCCTCGGCCGGCACGCCGCGCTTGTAGGCGAACGATTCGAACAGCAGCGACAGGCCGGTGGCATGGTCCATCGTGAACTCGGTGATGATCCGCCGCCGCAGCTGATGCACGTTGAGATTGCTGGTATCGATCACCGCATCGGCCTCGCGGCGCAGCGGCGCGGTCAATTCACGCTCACGCGCGATCGCTTCGGGCAGCGACAGGCCCAGCTGGCTCAGTGGATGGCGGCGGCGGGTGTCGGCGTAGCGTTTGAGCACGGCCTCGTCGCTGGCCTCGAAGAACAGCACCTTCACTTCCACGCCGGCATCGGTGGCCAGCTGCCGCCAGTCGCCCAGCTGGCTCAGGTCGGCTTGGCCGCGCACGTCGATGCCTACGGCCAGGCGGCGTGGTGCGCTGCCGTCGTGGTTGGCCAGCAGGCTGCGCACGAAGTCGGGCAGCAGATTGATCGGCAGGTTGTCCGAGCAGTAGTAGTCCTGGTCCTCGAAGGTCTTCAGGGCGACGGATTTACCCGAGCCGGACAGGCCGCTGACGATGATCAGGGTCGGGGCGGAGGGGGTGACGGTGCTCATGGACAGGCTCTTCGAAGGACAGGGGAATCAGGGGGTTCGCCGTTCCAGCAGGTTGCTGTGGCGGGCGATGAACATGGCCGCCGGGTCGATGCCCTTGGTGCGCAGGATGTGCAGGCGGGTCGCGGCCTCGGTCAGCACGGCCAGGTTGCGGCCGGGCATCACCGGCAGGGTGATCAGCGGTACATCCAGGTCCAGCACATGGCGGGTGCCCGAGTCGCCGGTCAGGCGCTCGTAGCCATGCGGGGTGGGCTCGGTCATCGGCTTGGTCAGGTGGACGATCAGCCGAAGGTACTTGTTCTTCTTTACAGCCGTGTCGCCGAACATCTCGCGCACGTTCAGCACGCCCAGGCCGCGCACTTCCAGCAGGTCCTGCAGCAGTTCGGGGCAGGTGCCATCGAGCACGTCGGGCGCGATCTGGGTGAATTCGGGCGCATCATCGGCGACCAGGCGGTGGCCGCGGCTGAGCAGTTCCAGCGCCAGCTCGCTCTTGCCCGATCCGGCCTCACCGGTGATCAGCACGCCGATGGAGTAGATCTCCATGAACACGCCATGCAGGATCACCCGCGGCGCCAGCGTACGCGCCAGGTGGTAGGACAGATGGTTGAGCAGTTCGTGGCCGCGCTTGGGCGACAGCCACAGCGGCGTGCCGGATTCGTCAGCAGCGGCGCGCAGGTCTTCCGGGCAGGCCTGGTTGCGGGTCAGCACCAGCGCCAGCGGGTGCGACTGCATGATCTTTTCGATGGTCTCCCAACGCTGGCGCGGTTCCAGTGCATCCAGCCAGGACAGTTCCTCGGTACCCAGGATCTGCACCTTGTTGGGGTAGATCGCATTGAGGTAGCCGGCCAGCGACGGACGCCGCGAGACCGTGTTGCCGGCCTCCAGCTCGCGCTTCTCGCCGGACTTGCCGGCAGCCCAGCGCAGCCCCAGCCGCTCGCGCTGCTGTTCGAACAGTTCACGGGCGGTGATGCTGGTATTCATGCGGCACTCGCAGGTGGGGTCATGTCCAGCGCCTCGCGCAGCGCCCGGGCATCGCCCGCTTCGCGCAGGGCCTGGCGGATGTCGGGCGCCGAAAACAGCTCGGCCAGCTCGGACAGCAGCATCAGGTGCTGGTGGGTGTAGTGGGCGGGGACGGCCATGGCGAACACCAGGTCCACCGGCTCGTCGCCACCGAAGTCGACCGGGGTGGCCAACCGCAGCAGGGCGCCGCGGGGGCGGTCCAGGGTTGGCGCGCGGCCGTGGGGAATGGCGATACCGTGACCGATCGCGGTGCTGCCCAGCGCTTCGCGCTGGCACAGGTTCAGATAGATCTGTTCGGCGTTGGCCTGGCGGCAGGCCAGCAACCCGGCGGCGGCCTGCAGGACGCTGTCGCGGTCGGTGGCCGTGCAGAGCTGGGTCTGCACGGCCGCCAGGAGGTCAGTCAGGGGCATGTCTGCGGGGAACGGTGGCGATCAGCCACCATTGTCGCCCACCGGCAGCGGTGCGTGCTGCTGTTTTTTCTCCTTGTGCTTGATCACCAGACGGTCAAGCTTGTCCGCAAGCAGGTCGATCGCGGCATACATGGTCTGGGCATTGGCCTCGGCGTGCAGGGTCTGGCCGGGAATGTTGAGGCTGGCGTCGACGTGGTGTTCGGTCTTCTGCAGCTTGAGGGTCACCCGCGCTTCGCAGTGCTGGTCGAAGTGTTTGCCGATCCGAGCCAGCTTCTCCTCTACATAGGACTGCAGGGCCGGGGTGACTTCGACATCTTTGCCAAACGTTTCGATGCGCATCGGGTTTCTCCTGTGTTCGGATGTGCCAATGAACCTCTCCGCCGGGCGCGGCGGCGCGTCAAGCGATTCTGACCCTTTCGTGCGAGGCGGAAATGTTCATGGCTTCACGATACTTCGCCACGGTGCGTCGCGCTACTGGAATTCCCGACGATTTGAGCAGGTCAGCCAGCTTGGCGTCAGAAAGCGGCTTGCGCGGGTTCTCGTCGTCGATCAGGCGCCGGATCATCGCCTGGATGGCCGTGCTGGACGCCTCGCCACCGCCCTCGGTATCGATGCCCGAGGCGAAGAAGGCGCGCAGCGGCAGGGTGCCGCGCGGGGTACGCACGTGCTTGCGGGCGATCGCGCGCGAGACCGTGGATTCGTGCAGGCCGAGCTCGGTGGCGATCTCGCGCAGGGTCAGTGGACGCAGCGCCTGCTCGCCGAATTCGAGGAAGCCGGCCTGCTGCAGGATCAGGCTGCGTACCACCCGCAGCAGGGTTTCGCCACGCTGCTGCAGCCCTTTCAGCAGCCAGCGCGCTTCCTGCAGCTGGGCACGCAGGTAGCCGGCATCGGCGTCGCCACAACGTCGGATCAGCTGTTCGTAGCCGCGGTGGATCACCACCTTCGGCCCGGCATGCGCGGCCAGCGCTGCGCGCCATACGCCGTTCTGCCGCCACACCACCACATCCGGCACCACGTAGGTGTCCTGCGACAGCGGTGCGATCTGCGTGCCCGGGCGCGGGTCCAGCGAGCGCAGCAGGGTGACTGCGGTCTCGACCTCGTCCAGGGGCTGTTTCAGTTCATGGGCCAGCCCGGCGACGCCGCTGCGCGGCAGCCGTTCCAGCGGGCCTGCGGCAATCTGTCGCGCCAGCACCAGGCCGGGCGTGTCACCGGCCAGCACATCCAGCTGCAGCAGCAGGCATTCGCCCAGCGTGCGTGCAGCCACACCGACCGGATCGAAACGCTGGATGCGATGCAGCACGGCGAGGATCTCGTCCTCGTCGGCGTGGATCGCCGGCAACAGGGTTTCGGCGATGGTGGCCAGCGGCTCGCGCAGGTAACCGTCGTCGTCCAGCGCATCGATCAGTGCGGCACCGATACTGCGATCACGCGAGGACAGATGCGACAGATGCAGCTGCCACAGCAGATGGTCGGCCAGTGTTTCGGTTTCGGCTACGCGCTCGGCGGCGCTGCCGGTGTCGTCGTCATCGTCGAAGCTGCCGCCGCTGCCGGCCGCGCTCCAGTCCAGTTCGGCCGGTGCCCAGTCGTCACCGGCATCGGTACGTTCTGCCGGGGCGTCACCGTCGTTGCCATCGCTGCCTTCGTTGCCGGCGCTGCTGCTGTCGCTGCTGTCGGCCCAGTCCAGCAGCGGATTGCTTTCCACCGCCTGGGCGATCTCCAGCTCCAGCTCGGTGGTGGACATCTGCAGCAGCTTGATCGCCTGCTGCAACTGGGGCGTGAGCACCAGCTGCTGTCCCAACGATGTCTGCAGCCGAGTCTTCATGCCTGTGCCGAAAGGAAGGAGAGGGACCCGGCGCTTGCCGTCACAGCTTGAAGGAATCCCCAAGGTAGACGCGACGCACGTCGGCATTGTCCAGGATCGCTTCCGGCGAGCCCTGGGCCAGCACGCTGCCCTCAGCGAGAATATACGCGCGGTCGCAGATTCCCAAGGTCTCGCGCACGTTGTGGTCAGTGATCAGCACGCCGATGCCACGCTGCTTGAGATGGGTGACGATGCGCTGGATCTCGCCGACGGAAATCGGGTCGACGCCGGCGAACGGTTCGTCGAGCAGGATCAGGCGCGGCTGCGCGGCCAAGGCACGGGCGATCTCGCAGCGGCGACGTTCGCCACCGGACAGGCTGGCGCCGAGCTGGTCGGCGACGTGGCCCAGCTGCAGTTCGTCGAGCAGGCTGTTCAATTCACGCTCGCGGCCAGCCGAATCCAGGTCTTCGCGCAGCTCCAGTACCAGGCGGAGGTTGTCGGCCACGGTCAGCTTGCGGAACACCGACGGCTCCTGCGGCAGGTAACCCACGCCCTGCTTGGCCCGGGTATACATCGGGTCGCCGGTGATGTCCTTGCCGTCGAGCACGATGCTGCCAGCATCGGCGGCAACCAGGCCGACGATCATGTAGAAGCAGGTGGTCTTGCCGGCGCCGTTGGGGCCGAGCAGGCCGACCACTTCACCGGCGTCGAGGGTCAGCCCGAAGTCCTTGACGACTTCGCGTTGCTTGTACTTCTTGCGCAGGCCCTTGGCGACGAGCATTACTTCCTGCTCCCGGCCGGCTGTGCCGGCGTGGTGGCCTTGGGCTGTGCCGCAGGTGCGGCCGGGGTCTTGTTCTTCGGCGGGATGACGGTGCGCACGCGGCTGCCGTCGCCACCGGAGTTCATTTCGCCGGTGCGGGTGTTGTAGATCATGCGCTGGCCGGCATTGGTGCCGCGCGCGCTGGTGACCTTGTAGTTGCCGGTCAGGGTGATGATCTCGGTCTTGATGTCGTAGTCGATGCGATCGGCCAGCGCGTCCATCCAGGTGCCATCATCGAGCTGCTGCTTCATCTTGGCCTGCTTGCCGGTGAACACCACACGCACCGCTTCGCCGTCCTTGAGGTAGATCTCGGCCTCGGACGAGCGCAGGTCCAGCGTGCCCTGGGTGATGATCACGCCCTGCGACAGCACGGTCTTGCCGTCGCCGGTGAGCGTGCCCGACTGGGCGCCGGAATCGATGTGCATGTCTTCGTTGCGGTCGGTGGACTTGGCGAAGGCGGCGCTGGGGACAAGAAGACCGAGCGCGAGTACGGCGGCAAAGGGAATCTTCATC
>NZ_JAOECR010000077.1:0-15496 GCF_029836955.1 Stenotrophomonas sp. GD04054
GGGGCGATGTGGGCTGGCAGGACCGTTGGCGCCATGGATGGCGCCATCGAGCCCCCATGGGTGAGGGCGCTTTGCTTGCGAAGCACTGCTTCGCAAGCGCCCGAACGCCCAGCCGCCAGCGGCTGGGCCGGACCCCGGAGGGGGGTTTACGGCGTGTCCTGCCAGCCCACACCGCCCCGCCAAACCAACAGAAAACCCGAGCCGCTTTGGCTTTGGCCGTTGCTTTGGCTTCAAGCAGGTGCAGGGCGCAGCCCTGCCGCCCCACCCTCCCCTGCGCACGAAAACGATTTCACTGATTTCAGCAAACCGTCACGCCTTCGCCACGCCAGTACCATATTGCGGAGCAGCATGCGCCCGCGGGCGACCCATGCTAAAAAACGCCCGCCCATCGCTTAGATCGATCCAAGAACGACACTGCGATGGCCGGGAGTTGGGGGAGCAGCAACAGGACGTACCAGGCCACGCGCACGGTGCTACTGCCACTGCATGGCAATAGCGACAATGTCACTTCAAATTAGATCGATTCAAGTTGTCCGTGCCACGTCACCGGATCAATCCAGGAGAGAGGGAGAGATGGGAATGAAGCATTCAACACGTACGCATGGCCAGGACGCACTGGCGCTGGCCATCGCGCTGGCCTTGGCCGCCGCCGTCATTCCGGCTGGCGCCGCCGCGCAGCAGGCCGCTTCCACCGGCTCGCAGGAAGCCACCAACCTGGACAGCGTCCAGGTCACCGGCTACCGCTACGCCATTGAAAAGAGCCTTGAGCAGAAGCGCGACGCCAACGCCGTGGTCGAAGTGATCACTGCCGAAGACGTCGGCAAGTTCCCCGACAAGAACGTGGCCGACGCACTGCAGCGCGTGCCCGGCGTGGTAATCACCCGCAGTGGCGGCGAAGGCAAGAGCGTCAGCGTGCGTGGCCTGGCACCCGACCTGACCCTGACCCAGTTGAACGGCAACTACGTGGCCACGTCGGAAACCAACGACGAAGCCACCCGTTCGTTCAACTACACCCTGCTGCCGTCGAACATGCTGTCCAGCGCCGAGCTGTTCAAGTCGCCGGAAGCACGCATCGATGAAGGCGGCATCGGCGGCACGGTCATCCTGCACACCCGTCGCCCGCTGGACATGGAATCCAACTCGGGCTTCGTCACGCTCGAGGGCACCTCCTCCGATACCCACCACGATATCGACCCGCAGGCGTCGGCCCTGTATTCGTGGCACAGCAAGGACGAGCGTTTCGGCGTGCTGATCGGCGTGACGCAGCAGAAGCGCACCACCCGCACCATGGAAGCCAGCACCGAGGACTACCAGTGGTATGGCGCCGGCAAGGCGCGCGATGCCTATGGCAACGTGCAGGCGCAGGATGGCATCCACTACTGGTGGGGCAAGTCCGGCTTCAACAACCAGACCGGGGGCAACTACAGCGACTTCTTCATGCCGACGTCGGTCAACTTCGCGGTGAAGGAAGAGAAGCGCGAACGCAAGGGCGGCCAGCTGACCTTCCAGTTCAAGCCGGTCGACAACGTTACGATGACGGCCAACTACTTCCGCTTCGAGCTGCAGGGTGACTACACCCAGAACATGCTGAAGATTCCGGAATGGAGCATGGCCCGCTTCAACGGCGATGGAAACTGGGCCGGCGGCCGCCTGCTCAACGGCCTGGATTTCGATCCCAGCGGCAACACCGTTACCGGCGCCCAGTTCGAAAAGCTGGCTGGAAAGACCTACTACTGCAGCGAAGACCAGGCCAAGGCCGCTGGCCTCAAGCCTGGCGGCTGGGGCCCGGACGACTGCACGGTTCCGACGCCGCAGCTGACAGGTGGCTACAGCAAGGAAAAGGCACTCTCGCAGACCGCTGACCTGACCATCGACTGGGACATCAGCCCGCTGTGGAAGGCCTCGTTCACCGGTGGCCGCACCTGGTCCGAAGGTGGTCCGTCGATGAACTTCCGGATGTCGGCCAAGCCGCGCCGCAAGGTCGGCAACGATTACCTGTCGGGCAACCTGTACAGCGCCTGGGACCTGACCGGTACGCCGTCGGCCACCTTCTCGCCCGACCTGCAGCAGCAGCTGATGAACGGCATCGCCGAAGTCGACACCGGCTCGACCGATTCGTCGTGGAAGCGCACGGAGGTCAAGCAGAACTACTTCCAGGCCGACGTCACCAAGCTGTTCGAGTCCGGCTGGCTGGACTCGATCCAGTTCGGCGCCAAGTACCGTGACGGCAAGGTCCATCGCAATACCGGCAACACCTACTGGGTGTGCCCGGGCCGCGACCCGGCCGACTATGACAACAGCCGCTACCAGAGTGGCTGCGATCCGACTGCGGGCGACGCGCAGCCGGGCTTCTTCCTGTCCAATCCGATCAACAACATCGCGGGCGGCTTCAATGCCAACGTGTTCCCGGGCATCAACTACCCGGCCTACATCGATTACCTGAACAAGACCTACGGTGGTTCGCACAACCGCACCGAGGAAGACTTCGTCTACAACGTCAACGAGAAGATCTACTCGGGCTACTTCCAGGCCAACTTCCGCACCGAACGCGTGCGCGGCAATGTAGGCGTGCGCGTGGTGCGCACCAAGCAGTTCGCGCAGTCCTCCGACTCGATCGAGAAGTTCAACGACTACTTCCTGGACAACGCGTCCGGCGCACCGATGGCGTGCACCGATCCGGCCGCTGCGGCCTACCCGACCTACAGCTGCGAGAGCGGCTTTGTGCGCCTGCCGCACGATCTGGCGCAGAGCAAGACCTACAGCCTGATCGGCGTGGATCGCACCTACACTGACGTACTGCCGAGTTTCAATATCGCCTGGGACATCACCGACACGCTGGTGCTGCGTGGTGCCGCATCGAAGGTGATCGCCCGCCCTGGCTACACCGACATCGCAGCACCGGGCGCACTGAGCTACTACAGCGAGGAGTACGTCAATGATCGCCGCGTTGCCGGTGGCGCATCGACCGCAGGCTGGGTCGGCCAGGGCAGCAACAAGCAACTGGAACCGTTCAAGGCCACCCAGTTCGACCTGGGCCTGGAGTGGTACTTCCAGCCGGGCGCGGTCGCCGGCGTCGGCCTGTTCCGCAAGAACGTGGACAACTTCACCCTGCCGGTGGTGCGCGACACGCCGATGGTCATCAACGGTGAAGCGGTGAACGTGCAGCGCTACGAGACCCAGGCCAATGGCCGCGATGGTGTCTCGCAAGGCGTCGAGCTGTATGGCCAGTACACGTTCGATTTCGGCTTCGGCGTGCAGGCCAACTACACCTACAACGACACCAACCTGGCCTCCATTGTTCTGGACGGTCAGGAAATCGGCTCCTCGCCACTGGTCGGCAGCGCCAAGAACCAGGCCAATGTCACGGTGTTCTACGAGAACGATAAGTTCCTCGCGCGCGCCTCGTTCAACCGTCGCGGCCAGGTGGTCGGTGGGCTCAACAATGGCCTCACCGTCTACACCGAGCCGTATGACCAGCTGGATCTGAACGTGGCCTACAACCTGACCCCGGACTGGACCCTGACCGCCTCGGTGATCAATGCCACCAAGTCCGAGCAGCGCGTGCACCTGGGAAGCGACACCAAGGCACGCCTGATCTCCAATACCTACGCAGGCCGCCAGCTGTACTTCGGCGCTACCTGGAAGTTCTAAGGCAACACCGGGTTGCCCGGGCCCGCCCCGGTGCAACCCACGCCCCGCCCTGGCGGGGGCGTTCCTCCACGGCAGCCACGCTGGTACAGGTGGCTGCCGTTTTCATTGGTGCTTTGTCTTCGGTTCAGCCCTGCGCTTGACCCTGCCAATGTTGGAAGGTGCACACTGGCGCCACCCCAAGAGCACCGAAGGAGCTACAGATGGAATTCCACGTGGAAGGCATGACCTGCGGCGGCTGCGCACGCAGCGTGACCAAGGCGATCGAGCTGGTCGATCCGCAGGCCAGCGTGCAGGCAGATCCGGCCAGCCGTCGCGTGCAGGTGCAGACCTCGGCCAGCGAAGCGCAGATCGTGGCGGCACTGACCGATGCAGGCTTCCCGCCGCGCACGGCCTGATCCCCTAGCCTGCGCCTGCAACGAAAAACCCGCCCGGTGCAGCTGCACCGGGCGGGTTTTTCATGTATGCAACGCCAGGTCAGTGCTTGTGCGTGCGGCGCCGTACTGCACCAGTCTTCGCGGTCTCCGGCGGTGCCAGGGTCTCTTCGTCTTCGCCCAGCCGCTGCAGGATCGGGCATTCCGGGCGCTCATCGCCCGCACAGCAGCTGATCAACGACTTCAGCGTGTCGGCCATCTGCCGCATGCTTTCGATACGCTGCTCCAGGTCGGCGATGTGCTGTTCGGCAAGTTGCTTGACGTCGGCACTGTGCCGCGAGGTGTCGTTCCACAGGCCGAGCAGATCGGTGATCTCGGCCACCTGGAAGCCAAGATCGCGCGCCCGCCGAATGAAGCGCAGGCGGTGGATGTCCGCCTGCGAATATGCCCGGTAGCCGGACTCGGTGCGATCGGCCGCAGGAATAAGGCCGATCTGTTCGTAGTAGCGGATCATCTTCGCCGAAACGCTGGAGGCCTTGGCGGCTTCACCGATGTTCATGCGGTTCTCCTTCAGTGGCTCGCGGCGGGGGTATCCGCCATCGGCGCCTGGAAGCGGCGCAGGCGCAGCGCGTTGCCCAGCACGAACACGCTGGACAGCGCCATCGCACCGGCGGCGAACACCGGCGACAGCAGCAGGCCCCAGACCGGGTACAGCACGCCGGCAGCCACCGGAATCAGCGCGGTGTTGTAGGCGAAGGCCCAGAACAGGTTCTGCCGGATGTTGCCCAGCGTCGCCTTCGACAGCGCGATGGCATTCGGCACACCCTGCAGGTTGCCCGACATCAGCACCACATCGGCCGACTCCACCGCGATATCGGTGCCGGTGCCGATGGCCAGGCCGACATCGGCCTCGGCCAGCGCCGGCGCATCGTTGATGCCGTCACCAACGAAGGCGACATGGCCGTGCGTGGCCTTCAAGCGACGCACCGCTTCGACCTTGCCTTCCGGCAGCACCTCGGCCACTACCTCATCGATACCCAGCTGGCGTGCGATCGCCTGCGCGGTGCCGGCATTGTCACCGGTGATCATCGCCACCTTCAGGCCAAGCTGGTGCAGCGCCGCGATCGCGGCCGGCGTGCTCGGCTTGATCGGATCGGATACTGCGATGATCGCTGCCAGGCGTCCATCGATGGCCGCGTACAACGGCGACTTCCCCTGCGCGCCGAGTTCGGCCGCCAGCGCTGCAAACGCGGTGATATCCACGCCAAGATCGCGCATGAAACGATCGGCGCCGACCTCCACACGCGCACCCTCCACGCTGGCGCGTACGCCCATGCCGGTGACCGACTCGAAATCAATCATCGACGGCAGCGCGAGGCCCTGCTCGGTGGCTGCATCGACAATGGCGCGGGCGATCGGATGCTCCGAACGTGATTCCACGGTGGCGACGGCGGCCAGCACTGTGGCGCGATCAAAGCCGTCGGCGATCTCCAGGTCTGTCAGGCGCGGGCGGCCTTCGGTCAGCGTGCCGGTCTTGTCCACCGCCACCACCTGCGCGTCCTTCAGCAACTGCAGTGCTTCACCCTTGCGGAACAGCACGCCCATTTCGGCGCCACGGCCGGTACCGACCATGATCGACGTCGGCGTAGCCAGACCCATTGCACACGGGCAGGCGATGATCAGTACCGCCACCGCATTGACCAGCGCGAAGCTCAGCGCCGGCGATGGGCCGAAGATCAACCAGACCGCGAAGGTCGCCAGTGCGGCCAGCATCACCGCCGGCACGAACCACAGGGTGACCTTGTCGACCACCGCCTGGATCGGCAGCTTCGAGCCCTGTGCCTGTTCGACCATGCGGATGATCTGCGCCAGCATGGTCTGCGCGCCCACCGCCGTGGCACGCACGGTCAATGCACCTTTCTGGTTGACCGTGCCGCCGACCACGCTGCTGCCCGGCTGCTTCTCGACCGGAATCGGTTCGCCACTGATCATCGACTCGTCGATGTAGCTGCGCCCCTCGATCACCTCGCCATCGACCGGCACGCGCTCGCCCGGGCGCACTTCCACCACATCGCCGCTCAGAACCTCGTTGACCGGAATCTCGATCGTACGGCCGTCACGGATCACATGCGCGACCTTGGCCTGCAGGTTGACCAGGCGCTTGATCGCCTCGGAGGTACGGCCCTTCGCGCGCGCCTCAAGGAAGCGGCCAAGCAGGATCAGCGCGACGATCACCGCCGCTGCTTCGTAGTAGACGTTCACCGTGCCCGGCGGCAGCAACCGCGGTGCAAAGGTCGCCACCACCGAGTAACCGAACGCTGCGGCGGTACCCACCGCCACCAGCGAGTTCATGTCCGGTGCCAGCCGCAGCAGTGCCGGGAAACCCTTCTGGTAGAAACGGCGGCCGGGAATGGCCAGCACCAGCAGGGTCAGTACGAACTGCAGGTACCAGCTGGCCTGCATGCCGAGGGTGGCCATCACCCATTCGTGCATGCCGGGAATCAGGTGCGACCCCATTTCCAGCACGAACACCGGAAGTGCAAGTGCGGTGGCCACGATCAGGTCGCGTTTCAGTTCGGCGCGCTCGGCATCCTTCTTTTCCGCCGCTTCGTCATCGGACTGAACGCCCGCTTCGATGGCATGGGCGGCATAACCGACCTTGTCGATGGCCGCTACCAGCGCATCCACAGCGGCCACGCCGCGCACCGTGGCGCGTTCGGTGGCCAGGTTGACGCTGGCCTGGCTGACGCCCGGTACCGCCAGCAGCGCGCGCTCGACGCGACCGACGCAGGAGGCACAGGTCATGCCTTCCACTGCCAGCTCGATGGTGCCGGCCGGCACGTCATAGCCCACCCGCTCCACCGCCTGGATCAGCGCGGCGCGATCGACCGGACCGGACGGGCGGATATCCGCGCGCTCGGTGGCCAGATTGACCGAAACACTGCCGACGCCCTCGACCTTGGACAGCGCCGCTTCGACACGGCCGACGCAGCTGGCGCAGGTCATGCCCTCGATGGGCAGGCTGATGGTGGACGGGCTTTCGGGGACTGCAGTGGCGCGGGGCGTGCTCATGATCGGATTCCCGGGGTTCCTTCTGGATGCGGACAGGCTAAACCTTGCCATCGTGGGAAGGTCAAATCCAGCCACCCCGGGGTTCATGAAGGGGTTCATCCACGCATGGCGTGGATCTACCGGGCGGACGGGGGCGCCTTGCGGATCAAGGCCCGACGCCCCCGCCGTCCACCTCAGAAGGTGAACACGTATTCCAGCGCGAACTCGCGGCCAACCGCGCCGAGCAGGCGGGTCGGAGCGAAATCGTAGTCCAGCTTGTACGGGTCCTTGTGGTTCCAGCTGGCCGAGTTGAACGCGTTGTTGACGTAGACATTGACCTTGGCGTGCTCGGTCACCTGGTAGCCCACGTTGAAGTTCCAGGTGATGAACGGCCCGACCCGCCCGTAGTAGCGCGCCGTCTGCTGGCCGGCATTGGGATTCGGATTCGGCGAGCCGTCCGGACGCGTGGCCGGCTCCAGGCAGTTGAGCGACGGGCTGTCGCTGGGCACGTAACCATCGGCGAACGGCAGGCAGCCGCCAGGATTGTTCAGGCGATCGGTGCCCCAGTGGTAGCGCACGCCCGGCACCGAACCGATGCGATCGGCATAGACATTGGCATTCCAGTTGCCACGCTGCCAGGCAAGGCTCGCGCGCAGCTTGCTGCGCAGGTCGCGGTCACGACGCTCCGGGTTCGGATCGTTGGCGTAGCGCTGCTCCTTGGTCGAGATCTGGTTGGTGTAGTTCAGGCCGAGCTGGAAGCTGCCCCACTGCGCGGTTTCCAGGCGATAGCGCGCGGTCAGGTCGATGCCGCGCACTTCGCGGCTGGCCAGGTTGAACGGGCCGCGCTCGATCGATACCAGGCGGCCGTTGCTGTCACGGTTCACGCGGGCCAGGATGCCGGCGCAATACTCGCCACCGGCCGGATTGGCCCACGGCGTACCGTCCATGTTCTTGCCGGTCAGGCAGCCCGCTTCGCTGGCCAGCACCTCGTCGGCGCCAACGTCGACGATCATGTCTTCCAGCTTGATTGCCCAGTAGTCGGCACTGACCGACAGATTGGGCATCACGTCCCAGACGAAACCGACCGTCCACGAATCACCGGTCTCCGAGCGCAGCAGCGGCGTGCCACGCCGGTTCACGTCGAACGTGTACCAGACATCGGTATTGCCCACGCCACAGTTGTTGACCAGGTACGCGCCGCTCTGGATGCAACGCAGGCGGTCATAGGTCTGCACTTCGGAGCTGCTGGGCTGGCCCAGCAGGTAGTGCATGTCCGGCGCATGGAAGCTGGTGGCATAGGAGCCACGCACCAGCAGCGACTCCACCGGGCGCCATTCCAGGCCGACATTCCAGGTGGTCTCCTTCTGGCTGCCGATGTCCAGCGCTTCGCCGCTGTTGTCAGCCTTGTAGCTGCCATAGCGGTCATAGCGCGCGGCCGCAGTGGCGGTCACGCTTTCCAGCAGCGGGATCTTGAACTCGACGCCGGCCGAATAGCGGGTACGCTCGCCGCCACCGCGATCGACGTTCTGCAGGTCGAAGTCGATGCCGGCGCGCGGATCCGGACTGAGGTGATAGCCCTGCTGCGCGACTTCGGCCACCGCCGCGAACGAGATCGGGCCGGCCCAGCCCTGGAACAGCTCGCCGGTGATGTCCGCCGAAGCCTGATTGACCCATGAGGACGCACGGTTCTTCGCCACGGTGCCCATCTGCCAGTACTGATCCGGCGTCAGCGGGTTCCACCAGCGCGATTCGTTCAACGCATAGATCGCCTCGCCGTCGGCGGTAGTGCCCAGCTTCGGGCCGAGGAAGTAGTCGTACGACTTCTGCTTGTCGACCACGTTCTGCCGTTCTTCCACGCGGTAATAGGAACGCCCCACCGTGGCGCTCCAGTCGAAGCGATCGGCCAGGCGACCACGCAGGCCCGCACTCCAGTCCCAGGACAGTTCGCGGTTGGTGTTGCGCAGCGTATCCAGGCCGCCCACCTCGTTCGGGGTGAACTGGCGCACGCCGAGGATCGGACGGTTGCGGTTGGCATCCCAGTAGTAGCCGTTGTCATCGTCGATCAGCGACACGCCGGGCGGATTGGTGCCCCAGATCGCTTCGGAGCGGTACACCGCCAGGTTGGTCCAGGCCTGCAGGTCATTGCTGAAATCGAAGGTGGCATACAGGTTGCCGGACACGTTCTCGGCACCGCCGGTGAGCAGCCAGTTGGCGTAGTCGGCGCTCATGCCGCACAGGCGGCCGGTGTTGGTGATGGTGTTGGCGGCGTAGTTGTAGACCAGGCGATCGGCGGTGTAGTACTCGCCATCGAACTTCTCGCAGGTGCCGGTGGGCGGCGCCAGGCGCTGGCCGGTGGTCGGATCGATCAGCGCCAGGCCGGCGGTGGGACGGAAGCCGACCTTGCGTTGTTCCATGTTCCAGGACGGGTACGGCGCATCATCGGCATCGTCCATCTGCGGACGGTCACGTCCGAACAGCGGATCGCGCTTGGTGTACTGCAGCGCGTAGGTCACGCTCCAGTTGTCGCCGGTCTTGCCGCCAGCCCAGGACAGATCCCAGGTATCGCGGCCGCCTTCGGTGGAGGTACCACCGCGCACGCGTACTTCGTCGCCGTCATAGTTGGTCTTCAGGATGACGTTGACCACGCCGGCGATCGCATCCGAGCCATAGATGGCCGAGGCGCCACCGGTCAGTACTTCGATGCGCTCCACCGCGGCAGCGGGAATGTTGCCGTAGTTGGAGAAGTTGGTTTCGCCACCGTAGGGCAGCGGGTAGTCGGCCACGCGGCGGCCGTTGACCAGCAGCAGCGAGCGGTTCGGGCCCATCCCGCGCAGGTTCAGGCCGCTGGCATTGGGCGTGTGCGATCCCCACTGCGAGGCCGCTTCAACGGTGCCGGTGGCTTCAGTGAGCGTCTTCAACGCGTCGTAAACGCTGACGAAGCCTTCCTTCTGGATCTGTGCGGCGGTGATCACGTTGACCGGCGCTGGGCCCTCAACGCTGGCGCGCTTGATGCGCGAACCGGTGACGGTGACCGCGTCGAGATCCTTGGTGGACGAACTGGCGGCCTCCTGCGCGCTGGCCGCCAGGGGCAACAGGGCCAGGACCAAGGCCTGGGACAGCAGGTGACGACGCTTGCGGACGATCTGAGCCATGGGTGGTTGCTCTTCGAAAGTGTGGACGCACGGACGGGTGGTGGCGCGGCACTACGGCTGATCCGGGCACCTGGATCGGTTCAAGACCGTCCCGACACCCTCCCCTGTGGATCGATCCAAACTAAAGCACAGCTGAACCACGCCCGGCATGCGGCGACGCAGCAACGCTTGGCGTAATGCCGTTAACGGCTGCAGGTATCCAAAACAATCAACGGGTTGCGAAACATCGCTGAGAAGACGGCGCACACGTCAATGACACGATCGCGACAATCGTGCGCGGAACTATTTTGTCCGTGGCGGGCCGGCGTACGGGGTCGGATCCCCTCACGGAAGGGCTCTGACCCGACTGCATCCAGATGGGGTCAGAGCCCTTCTGCGAAGGGATCCGACCCCGGGACTTGCGATCAGGCGTCCAGCGCCTGCCGCAGCGCGGCTACGGTGGCGGTCGCGGTCTGGCTCCAGTCCGGGTCCAGCCCTCGCAAAGCCGGGTTCTGGAACTGCATCGCCGAGCGGCGCAGGCCCTTGGCCGAGGCGTGCAGTTCGGTGCAGCCGGTCTGCCTTGCCACGGTAGCGATGTTGCCCGGTGCCAATCCGGCACCAGCCATCACCGTAATGCGGCCTGCTGCCTGGGTAACGAGGCCTGCCAGCACATCGGCACCGGCCTCCGCACTGACCTGGCCGCCCGAGGTCAGCACGCGCTGGCAGCCCAGCCCGATCACCTGCTCCAGCGCGGCGGGCAGATCGCGGGCGGCATCGAAGGCGCGATGGAAGGTCACCTGCAACGGCCCGGCAGCCTGCACCAGCTCGCGGCACAGCGCCACGTCGATCCCGCCCTGTACATCCAGCGCGCCGATCACCACGCCATCGCAGCCCAGCGCGCGGCACTGCGCGATGTCACGCAGCATCAGTTCGGTTTCCAGCGCGTCGTAGTGGAAGTCGCCCGGGCGGGGCCGCACCAGCACGAACAGCGGAATCGACAGGCGTTCGCGGGCCATCGCGATGCTGGCGAAGGACGGTGTGGTGCCGCCTTCGGCCAGGTTGTCGAACAGCTCGATGCGGTCGGCACCGCCGGCCTGCGCGGCCAGCGCCGATGCCAGCGAATTGCTGGCGATCTCCAGGGTCAGCCGCGTGCTCACGCCTGGGTGCTCGTGTAGATCGACGGCGAATCACGCAAATCGTCCTGGCGCTGCGCATCGCACACGGCATAGACGAAACCACGATGCAACGCGTAAGCGCCCACCTCACCCTGCTTGTTCATGGCCAGGAAGCAGACCTGCAGTGTCTTGCTCGCTTCAGGGCGCTTGCGCACCACGCGGTCGATCGCTTCGCGGCAGGCCTGCGCCGGCGAGCGCCCCTGGCGCATCAGCTCGACCACCAGGAACGAGGCGGCGTTGCGGATCATCTCTTCACCCACGCCCGAAGCAGTGGCCGCACCCACGTCGTTGTCGACGTACAGGCCGGCACCGATGATCGGACTGTCGCCAACGCGACCGTGCAGTTTCCAGGCCATGCCGCTGGTGGTGCAGGCACCGGCCAGATGGCCATTGGCATCCAGTGCCAGCATGCCGATGGTGTCGTGGTTGTCGCTGTTGCCGGGAATACCGCGGCGCTCGGCATTGATCTGCGGCTGGTACTTCTCGGTCTTCAGCCACTCGCGCCAGGCCGCTTCGGCCTGCGGCGTCAGCAGGTGCTTGCGCTCGAAACCCTGCTGCACCGCGAACTGCTGCGCGCCCTCGCCCACCAGCAGCACGTGCGGGCTGTTCTCCATCACTTTGCGCGCCACCGACACCGGATGCAGGATGTCGACCAGCGCCGCCACCGCACCACAACGGCCATCGCCATCCATGATGCTCGCATCCAGGCTCAGCACGCCGTCGCGATCCGGGTTGCCGCAATGGCCGACGGTGGGGTTGCACAGCTCGCTCTCGGCCCAGCGTGCGCCTGCTTCCACCGCATCCAGCGCGCTGCCGCCCTGCGCCAGCACCTTCCACGCCGCCTGGTTGGCCGGCACGCCGAAGTCCCAGGTCGAAACCACCCTGGCACCACCCTGCGTGCGCGCCTGCACGCCCGGCAATGCCGCCATGCCTGCGGCCAGTGCACCGGCCTGCAGGAACTGCCTGCGATCCACCATCTTCCCCTCCCAGTCTGCAATGCATGGCCGGCCCGATGCCGGCCCTGCCGATCAGTCGTGCGTGGGTTGCCGCGCTGCGTGCCAGACCGCTGCACCGAGCACACCCAGCTGGCCGTGCTCCACCCGCCACACCGGTACCTGGCGCAGCACTTCGGTCAGCACACCCTTGTTGAGGAATCGCTCACGGAAGCGGCCATCGGCCAGGAAATCCTGCACATGCGCGGAAATGCCCCCGGCCAGGTACACCGAACGCGCGCCGACGGCGATCGCCGCGTCGCCGGCCAGGCTGCCCAGCCAGGCACAGAAGACCTGCAGCGTTTCCACCGCCAGTGCATCCTCGCCGCTGCGCGCCGCGCCGATCAGCGCCTCGGTACTGGTCCACACCGGGGTGACACCGCGCAGTTCGCACAGGCACGGATACAGGTTCATCAGGCCGCTGCCGGACAGCACTCGCTCGTTGTCCACGTGCGCCCAGCGCTGCAGCAACTTGCCCAGCACCTCCAGTTCCAGCGCGTTGCCGGCGCCGAGCGCGGCATGGCCGATCTCGCTGGCCAGCACCGGGCGCTCGCCATCGGCGAAACGCAGCGCGGCACCCAGGCCGGTACCGGCACCCAGCACCAGTGCCGGGAACGCCTGCGCCGGATCGGCGTCGCCGTTCAGTGGCACCAGGGTTTCCGGCTGCAGGTACGGGATGGCCAGCGCCACCGCTTCGAAATCATTGATCAGCTGCAGTTCGCGCAGGCCGGACTGTTCGCGCGTGGTCGACAGCGAGACTGTCCACGGCAGGTTCGAGTTGATCAGCACATCGCCATCGAGCAGGCCGGCGATGGCGACCACCGCGGTCTGCACCGGCTGGCCAAGGCATGCGGTGAAATCGGCCAGGATCGCGGCCAGGCTGGGATGCTCGGCGCAGGCATAGGTGCGATGGCTGCCCAGCCGCGGCGCCTGACCGGGTTGGGTCTCAGCCAAGGCCAGGCGGGCGAAGGTGCCGCCGACATCGGCAACGACCAGATGGCGCGGACGACCGCCGCGGGCGGAGTCGGAGGAAACCGGGGACGCTGCTGCGATGGTCACGCTGGCCTGCTTGGATCGATTGAATCGCCCCGATTCTCAGGCATCGGGGCGGCTTTGCCTAGCGCGCCGATGGTTCAGGTTGGCCTACATGCCTTCCTGTTCGGCCACCTGCACGCCATCCACCAGCACGCGCAGGCGCTGGGGGCGGAAGCCGGCGAACAACAGCGGCCGGGTGCGCTCGACCAGTACTTCGTGGCCGGCGATGTGACGCAGCCACGACTGTACCAGCGAGAACGAGAAGTGGGTGCCCGGATGCAGCGGGTGCTGCACCCAGACCTTCTCGGTGGCGCTCTGCAGCAGCATCGCGCCGGTGAACCAGTGGCGGCTGAGGGTCACCGGCGTGGTGCCGGCCATGAAGCGGATATCCATGCGGGGTCCTTTCGCTGGAGCGCTGGTGCGCGGTGTCAGGGCTGGGCAGTCTGCAGGCTGTAGCTGGTGGTGGCGGTGAACACTGCACCATCAGGCTGGGTGGAGCGTACTTCGACCTTGTGGCTGCCTGTTGCCAGGTCGGTCGGCAGCGCGCCCCGCCACAGGTGCGGCGACGCAGTGGCCTCCGGCGAACGGTCGTAGCCGCGCAGGCTGTTGGCCAGATCATCGGCCACGTTCTCCACCATCAGGCGCGGATCGGGCTGGCTGACCTGCTTCATCGGCTGCCAGGCGCCGCCATCGACGCGGTACTCGACCACGCTGGCGTCCTCACCCATGTAGACGTTGGCGTAGACACCCCACGCCGGATAGGCGCCCTGGCGCAGCACCTTGGGTGCATGCAGGCCGATCTGCTCGCTGGCCGGCTGGCCGGCCACGCGGTACTGCAGCTTGTAGCTGCCGTTGCCGGCCACGTCGAGCAGCGCATAACCCTTCGGTGTGCCATCGCTCATGGTGCTGTCCGGCACGCCGGCGGCATTCTTCACGCCCGACCAGAACGCACCGCAGTTGGCACCGACGTTGTATTCGTGCAGCGGCTTGTCGCCGTTCCAGCCCTCGGCCTTGCCGTGGTAGACGTGCTGCTGGGTGTGACTGTGGCCGCTGAGCACCAGCACGTTGCGGAAGTCCTTCAGCAGATCGAACAGGCGCTGGCGGTCGGCGTGACGGAAAGTCTCGCGCCCCGGCGCCGCGTCGAACAGCGGGATGTGCATGCCCAGCACCAGCAGGCGGTCCTTGTGCAGGCCCTTCAGGTAGCTGGCGAGGAAAGCGAACTGGTCTTCGCGCAGGCCGCCGATGTACTTCGGCTTCGCCTTGGGGTCGTACACCACGTCGTCCAGGAACACGAAGCTGGCGCCGCCCTCTTCCACCGCGTAGGTGTCCGGGCCGTAGATGTTGCGCCAGCTGTCCAGCGAGTGTTCGTCGCTGGCCGCATCGAAGTCGAGATCGTGGTTGCCCGGCACGTGGAACCACGGCACACCGAGCTCGGTGGTGACCTTGTTGATCGCCGGGTACAGGGTCAGGTCATCGTTGACGATGTCGCCCAGGGTGGTGCCTATGCGCGCCCTGGTCTGGCCGACCAGCGGCGCCACGATCGACTGCTGGTAGTAGCCGATGTCCTTCAGGCTGGCGGTCTGCGAATCGGTGAACACCAGCATCTGGAAACCACGGCGGCTGTCATGGCGATCCGACTGCAGGGCGAAATCCCAGTTGCGGGTGACGTCGCTGGTCGCGGCGATGCCACCGTACTTCAGTGCCGGTGAACCGTTCGGGCGGTAGTGGCGCCAGAACGAAGGCAGGCCATCGGCCGCCTTCGGGAACGAATACGCATCGGGCTTGATCACGAACACGGTCTGGCCGTCGCGCACTGGCAGGCTGTAGCTGCCGTCGGCCGCGGTCTTGACGATGGCCTCGCCGTTGGAGACCTGCACCCCGGCCAGGCCCGGATCGGTCGCACCGCGCCCGGATTTGCCGTCGCGCTCCAGGTAGACCTTGCCGCTGACCACGGTGTCCGCGGCCCAGGCCGGCGAGGTCAGCAACAGGCAGCACAGCCAGGCGGCAGGCAGTTTCATGGGCGGTCCGGGAAAGAAAGACCGCCTATTGTAGATTCCGTTGATGACATCGCGCACGCTGTGGCGCATTGC
>NZ_JAOECR010000078.1:0-15353 GCF_029836955.1 Stenotrophomonas sp. GD04054
TCTTTTGCGCGGATGCCGGCCGTTGGTCGGCGAGGCCCATCCACGCATGGCGTGGATCTACTGGTTGGGGTGTCTCTGGGTAGATCCACGCCATGCGTGGATGCCTTTCGCCGGAAGCCCACCCACAAAAAAGGGACAGGGCGCTTCGGCCCCGTCCCCGCAAGTACCGCCACCGGAGAAAACGGTCAGCTGCGTCGGGCGCAATACACCGCGCGCGGCGGCAGCTGGAGTTCATTGCCCTGCACCGTGCCCGCATCCGGGCCCGGCACCGCCACCTGCTGCCAGTTGCCCGGCGGCAGCGGATGGCTCACCGCCTCGGCCGACAGGTTGAAGGCCAGCAGGAGGGTTTCATCTGCAAGCATACGCTCGAACAGCAGCACTGGCTCGGCGCTTTCGATGAATCGGATGCTGCCATGCAGGAGTGCCGGCTGGCTATGCCGCCAGGCCAGGAACCCGCGGAACGCAGCCAGGACCGAGTCCGGGTCGCGCTCCTGCACCGCCGCGGCCGCGGCCCGGTGCTCGGGCGGGATCGGCAGCCACGGCTGGCCCGTGGTGAAACCGGCCAGCGGCGCGTCGGTCCACGGCAGTGGGGTCCGGCAGCCATCGCGGCCCTTGAAGTTGGGCCAGAAGGTGATGCCGTACGGGTCCTGCAGGGCCTCGAACGGCACCTCGGCCTCGGCCAGGCCCAGTTCCTCGCCCTGGTACAGGCAGACCGAGCCACGCAGCGAGCACAGCATCGCCACCAGCATCCTCGCCAGGCGCGGGTCAGCCGGGTGGCCGCCCCAGCGGCTGACCGCCCGCTCCACGTCGTGATTCGAAACCGCCCAGCACGGCCAGCCTTCGGTCATCGCCGCTTCCAGCCGCGAGACCGTGTCGCGGATATAGGCCGCGCTGTAGTCGTCCACCAGCAGCTCGAAGCTGTAGCCCATGTGCAGACGACCATCGCGGGTGTACTCGGCGGTGGTGGCCAGCGAGTCCTCCGAGGAGATCTCGCCCAGGCTGACCGCCCCCGGATACTCGTCCAGCAGCGCGCGCAGCCTCTCCAGGAACGGCAGGTTCTCCGGCTGGGTGTTGTTGTAATAGTGGTACTGGTAGGCGTACGGGTTGTCCGGGCTGAAGCCGCGACCGAAGCGCTTCTCCGCCGGCTTGGCCGGGTTGTCGCGCAGCTGCGCGTCATGGAAGCAGAAGTTGATCGCATCCAGGCGGAAGCCATCCACGCCGCGGTCCAGCCAGAAGCGCACGTTGTCCAGGGTGGCCTGCTGCACGTCCGGGTGATGGAAGTTCAGGTCTGGCTGGTCGACCAGGAAGTTGTGCAGGTAGTACTGCTCTCGGCGCGGCTCCCACTGCCAGGCGCCGCCGCCGAACAGCGACAGCCAGTTGTTGGGCGGCGTGCCGTCCTCGCGCGGGTCCGCCCATACGTACCAGTCGGCCTTGGGGTTGGTCCGGTCCTGGCGGCTCTCGCGGAACCAGGCGTGCTCGATCGAGGTATGGCTCAGCACCTGGTCGATCATCACCTTCAGGCCCAGACCGTGCGCCTTGGCCAGCAGGCGGTCGAAGTCGTCCAGGCTGCCGAACAGCGGGTCGACGTCGCGGTAGTCGGCGATGTCGTAGCCGAAGTCGGCCATCGGCGATTTGAAGAACGGCGAGATCCAGATCGCGTCCACGCCCAGCGTTGCGATGTGGTCCAGGCGCTGGATGATGCCCGGCAGGTCGCCTACCCCGTCGCCGTTGGCGTCAAGGAAACTGCGCGGGTAGATCTGGTAGATGACGGCTCCGCGCCACCATGGATAGTGCGACATCGACAGCCCCCCTCCGGGCGTGCGGGACCCGCCGGGAGCGGGCCGAAATCCTGATGCCGCAAGCTTAGCGGTGGCCTCACGGGCATGGCGCAACCTGCATACGTATTCACGCAGGCGGCATCCGTGGCCGGGCCGCAGACGCCGGCCTGCCCGGTTTGCGCCCGAATTCACAGGCAACGCCTATAATCAGTGATGAGCCTGAAAGCCTGATCGCATGACCATCACCGAAGACACCCGTCCCGCCCTGGGCCTGCCCCAGATCCAGTCGCTTGCCGCGGCCGACATGGCCGCCGTCGACGCCCTGATCCGGCGCCGCCTGTCCTCGGACGTCGTGCTGATCAACCAGATCGCCGACCACATCATTTCCGCCGGCGGCAAGCGCCTGCGCCCGATGCTTGTGATGCTGGCCGGCCATGCGGTCGGCCAGGCCGGCCCGGACCACCACCAGCTGGCGGCGATCATCGAGTTCATCCACACCTCCACCCTGCTGCACGACGACGTAGTGGACGAATCCAGCCTGCGCCGTGGCCGCAGCACCGCCAACGCCCTGTGGGGCAACGCGCCCAGCGTGCTGGTCGGCGACTTCCTGTACTCGCGCAGCTTCCAGCTGATGGTCGAGCTGGAGCGCATGTCGGTGATGCAGATCCTGGCCGATGCCACCAACCGCATCGCCGAGGGTGAAGTGCTGCAGCTGCTGCACGTGCACAACCCGGATACCGACGAAGCCGCCTACCTGCGCGTGATCGAGCGCAAGACCGCGGTGCTGTTCGCCGCCGGCACCCGCCTGGGCGCGCTGGCCAGCGGCGTGGATGAAGGCACCCAGCAGGCCCTGTTCGACTACGGCATGCACCTGGGCTACGCGTTCCAGATTGCCGACGACGTGCTGGACTATTCGGCCAATGCCGAGGAGCTGGGCAAGAACCTGGGCGACGACCTCGCCGAGGGCAAGGCCACGCTGCCCCTGATCCATGCCATGGCCCATTCGGACGCCGCCACCCGCGAGCGCCTGCGCACCATCGTGCAGGACGGCGACGCCTCGGCGATGCCGGAAGTGCTGTCCGCGATCCGCGCCACCGGCGGCCTGGAGTACAGCCGCGCGCGTGCAGAGGAATATGCCGAAGCCGCCGAGCGCGCGCTCGACGGCCTGGGCGACAACGATGCCGTGGCCGCCCTGCGCGGCCTGGCCCGCTACGCGGTGCAGCGCTCGCATTGATGGGTTGAGGCGTGCCGACCAACGGTCGGCACCCACTAAACCGGCATTCCGGTGGGTGCCGACCGTTGGTCGGCACGGAAACATCGGTGGCTGCCGACCGTTCGCATTGACCGCATTGTAGTGCCGGCCGCTGGCCGGCAACCTCATGATGCTGCGGATGTCACGGGAATGCCGGCCAGCGGCCGGCACTACCGCCGCACGGTTCAACGTTTCTCGAAACGCTCCTCAAAGAACTCATCCAGCGCTTTCCAGGCGCGCTTGGCCGCCCGTTCGTTGTACTGGCAGCCTGGCGGACTGTTGGCATCGCGCTCGGCGAAGCAGTGCACCGCGCCGCTGTAGTTGGTGAATTCCCAGTCGACCTTGGCCGCGTTCATTTCCTTCTGGAAACCGGCGATGTCCTCGGCGGTCACGCTGGTGTCGTCGGCGCCATTGAGCACCAGCACCGACGGGTGCGTGCCACCGGCCTGCGCCGGCAGCGGCGAACCCAGCCCGCCGTGCAGGCTGACCACCCCTGCCAGCGGCGCACCGGCACGGGCCAGCTCCAGCACCGTGGTGCCACCGAAACAGAAGCCCACCGCACCGATCCGGCTGGCATCCAGCGGCGCCTTGCCGGCCTGGGCCTTGAGCACGTTCACCGCCTCCAGCGCACGCGCACGCAGCAGCGGCCGGTCGTTGCGGAGCTTGGTCGCCACCGGCCCGGCCTCGGCATCGGTCTTCGGCCGCACGCTCTTGCCGTAGACATCGGCCACCAGCACCACATAGTCATCGCCAGCCAGCTGCTTGGCCTTCTCGACCGCCGATTCGTTCACGCCTTTCCAGTTCGGCACCATCACCAGCCCGGGGCGCTTATCGTTGTCGCCGTCGTCATAGACCAGCACGCCACTGAAGGTCGTACCCTGGTGCTTCCACTCCACCGGCTGCGTCTTCATCGCCGCCCACGCCGGCATCGCCGCCAGCCCCAGAACCACCGCGACACCGCATCGCCAACGATTCATGCGCCTGCTCCGCAAGAAAAAGGGGACGGAGGGGATTAAGCCGTACTCACCCCTCCCGCGTCGCATTCTGCATTGGCGACGTGACGCAGGTGTGGTTGGATACGACTTAATCCCCTCCGTCCCCTTTTTTCGCATGAATCTTGTTGATCGCTTCCTGTCTGGCCTTGTTCCGCGTCTGCCTGCCGACGATGCCGCCCAGTGGGATTGGGTCCAGGGCGCCAGCGCCGAAGACCTGCAGCGCCTGCGTGCGCAGTGGCCGCAGGTGCCGGACAGCCTGGTGGAACTGTTGTCCCGCGTGGATGGCACCCATTTCCGCGAGTATCCCGGCGGTGAGGTCTGCGTGCTGATGCTGGGTTCAGATGTGGGCGATTACCCCTACTACCTGCGTTCGATCGCGCAGATCTTCGAGGACCAGCAGCAGTGGGACGACAGCATCCGTTCCATCTACGAAGAGTGGCTGGATGACGAACCGGAGATCCTGGGTGAGGGCATCGACGCCGATCTGCCGATGAACCGCCGCCTGTGCTTCTCGCACTGCATGAACAACGGCGGCACCTCGATGCTGTACCTGGATTTTGATCCCGCGCCGGGCGGTACGGTCGGCCAGGTGGTGCGCTACCTGCACGATCCGGACAGCTATGCGGTGATCGCGCCCAGCTTCGATGCGTACCTGCAGCAGTTGATCGACGGCGGCTACGCGTTCATCGACGAGGAGCAGTAGATCCACGCCATGCGTGGATGAGTTTCTCCGGAGGTTGCCGGCCAGCGGCCGGCACTACCTTCAGGCGATGCCCAACCCCGGAATCGCGCTGATGCTGTCCGGGTCGAATCCGGCCAGTTCGGCGAAATGACGACCACGCGCTACGTAATCGCGGTAGGCACCAAAGCTCGGCGCGCCCGGCGACAGCAATACCACCCCGCCCTCAGAACCCAACGCGGCACGTGCCAGCGCCATTGCCTCGGGCAGATCCGCCGCCGCGTGCAGACCGAAGCGACCGGCATCGGCCAGCGGCTGCAGCATCGCGTGGATGCGCGGGCCGTTGCTGCCCATGGTCACGATCTCCACCGGCGGCACGTCGTGCGCCATGTGCTGCATGAAATCGGTCCAGTCCAGGCCACGGTCGTGCCCGCCCACCAGCAGTGCGATGCGCTGCCCGGCGAAGCACTCCAGCGCGGCCAGGCTGGCATGCGGCGTGGTGCTGATCGAATCGTTGACGTAGGTCAGGCCATCGGCCGCGCCGATGCGCTGCAGGCGATTCGGCAGCGGACGGAAATCCTGCACCGCCGGTGCCAGCGCCACGGCGTCCAGCCCCAGCGCTTCCAGCGCCGCCAGTACCGCACAAAGGTTGCCGCGGTTGTGGCGACCCGGCAGCGGCGTGTTGCGGGTATCGAACACGGCCTGCTCGCCGCGATGCACGATGTCACCGCGCATATGCCAGCCCTGCGGCTGGTTGAACCAGACCACTTCGCGATCGGGCAGCGACAGCGCAGCCAGATGCGGATCGGCGGCATTGAGCACGGCGATGCGCGGTGCGGCTTCAGTCACCAGCCGCAGCTTGTCCTCGATGTAACGCTGCTCGCTGCCGTGCCAATCCAGGTGCTCCGGGAACAGGTTCAGCACCACCGCTACCTGCGGATGGGCGCCACTGCGCGCCACTTCGCCGGTCTGGTAGCTGGACAGTTCCACCGCCCAGTACGCGGGTGCGGGCTGCGGGTCCAGCACTTCCAGCAGCGGCAGGCCGATGTTGCCGACCAGGCCGGTGCGGTGGCCGGCGGCACGCAGCAGGTGCGCGACCAGCGCGGTGGTGGTGCTCTTGCCCTTGGTACCGGTCACGCACACGGTGTCGTGCACGATGCCATCGGCACCTGCATGTTCGGCAAACCACAGCGCGGTGCCACCGATGAAGGTGGTGCCCTGCCCCGCCGCCGCCAGCGCGACCGGCTGGTAGGGGCTGATGCCGGGCGACTTGATCACCACGTCGAACGCGGCCAGCGCTTCAGCAGAAGGCTCGCCACGCACATCCAGCGCGCCCCGCGTTTCTGCGCGTGCGGCCTCGACTTCTGCCGCCGGGCAGAACAGGCTCAGCGGCAGCGTGGGCAGGCGCTCGCGCAGCACCGCAAACGCGGCGCGGCCCTCACGGCCCCAGCCCCACAGCGCAACGCGCTTTCCTTCAAGCTTCGAAATCTTCACGCACCCGTTCCCACAGCACAGCCGGAACGCGGTGCTCGCCCTGCAGCTGCAGCAGCGGTGCCAGTTCCAGTTCGGCGGCATCCAGCTGCGGCTGGATCTCATTGCAGAAGCGCTTCACCAGCACGTCTTCCTTCCACTCCGGGCGCTGCGCCAGGGTCCCCATCGCCGCACGCGATTCGCGGCCTTCGCCCACGCACTCGAACGGCTTGTGGTCCTGGAATTCCAGCAGTGCATCGAAGCCACCGGCCTGCTCGGCATCGTCCAGCAGGTTGCGGCCGAAGATGCGCACCAGGCGCGTCTTGGGCATGAACGGGGCCAGCGCCAGGAACACGAAATGGCACTTCGGGCAGACACCGCACCAGCGGTTCACCGGGCGCTCGCCGAGGATGTGGAAGTTGCGGTTGCAGCTGGAGAAATGCGCGTCGTAGAAATCGGTCTTGGCGAACTGGCGGGCCACTGCCAGCTCCGACATCGGGCGCAGCAGCGAGTAGTACTGCAGGTCCGCCGCTACGTGCGTCTGCACATGGCTGCCGAACGCCTGCTCGAATGCCCAGCCCTTGGACCACTGGTGGTTCACTTCGCCGGTGCCCGGAATCTGGCTGCCGTAGCTGGCCGAACGCTCATTGGAGAACACCACCTGGTCCACGCCCTGCAGCAGCGCAGCCAGCACCATGATCGCCGAGTTCACCGCAGTGACCGGGATATGCCCGTTCCACGCACCCTGGCGGTTGAGCTCGAACAGTTCCGGCGCCAGCGCGCGGCCCAGGTTCAGCGTCGACAGGCCGGTGCGTTCAGCGCAGGCACGGATCAGCTGCGAGCCACCGATCCAGGTCACCGTCTCGTCCACGCCGGCACGGCGCAGCGCTTCGATGCTGACCAGCGAATCCTTGCCGCCACCGATCGCCACCAGCGCGTGCGGCTGCAGGCCCAGCACCGGCGCCTGCACTGCCTCGCCCTGCACCGGCAGGCGGAAGCGCCCGCGCAGGTTCAGGCCGTTGCGGTAGGCAAATTCACCCAGGCCATTGAGGTAGACCGTCTCCACCAGCGCAGCGGTATCGGCATCGATGGCGTAGCTGTCGATGCTGACCGTCTCCGGCACGCCCGCCTTGTAGTAGCTGACACCGGCGATCAGGTGCAGCAGCTGCAGCGCGCGCCGCACAGCGGCGGTACGCGCTTCGTCCAGCACGAACGGGGCGCCCGGCACGGTGATGGTTTCCACCATCTCCGGGCCGTCATCAAAGGCGTAGACCAGCTTGGCCACGCCGGTGTCCGCGGCGAATTCGCAGCGGACGAAGCGGAAGCGGGAAACCTGGTGTTTGTCGAAAGCAGTCATGGTGTATCCGGTCAGGCACGGGCCCGCGCGATGGCGCGGAGCGTGTCGGTGGGCGGGTGCAGGGCGCGCGCGGTGGTCATTCGATCACGTCTTCGCGCGGCAGCATCCGCTGGTTGTAGGTGTTGGCCATCGAATAGCCGTAGGCGCCGGCATCGGCGATCAGCATCACGTCGTCCGGTGCGGTCGACACCGGCAGCTTGCGGCGCTTGCCGAACACATCGCTGGATTCGCAGATCGGGCCGACCACATCGAACGCCGCTTCGGCATAACCGCCCTGGCGGCTGAGGTTCTCGATGTCGTGCCAGGCGTCGTACAGGGCCGGCCGCATCAGTGCGTTCATGCCGGCATCCAGGCCAACACGGCGCACGCCGTCCTTCTCCACCACCTGGGTGACATGGGTCAGCAGCACGCCGGACTCGGCCACCAGGTAGCGGCCCGGCTCGATCGCCAGGCGGAATGCCGGATGCAGCGCCTTGACCTCGGCCAGGCCCTCGGCCCAGGCGTCCAGGTCGAACGGCTCGTCTTCGTCGCTGTACGGAATCGGCAGGCCACCGCCGATGTCGATGGTGTGCACGCTGCCGATGCGGCGGGCGAAACCGGCCAGCTCATCGCACATCAGGCGCCAGTGCTGCGCGGTTTCCACGCCACTGCCGAGGTGCGCGTGCAGGCCGACCACGCGGCTGCCCAGATCGGTGGCCGCGCGCACGAACTCATCGACGCGGGCGATCGGCAGGCCGAACTTGGAGTCCTTGCCGCCGGTACGGACCTTGGCATGGTGGCCTTCGCCACGGCCCAGATCCACGCGCAGCCACAGCTCGCGGTTGCGGAACAGGTCCGGCCAGCGCTGCAGCGCTTCGACGTTGTCGACGGTGACGGTCACGCCCAGCGCGAACGCGGCTTCGTACTCGCTGCGCGGGCAGAAGCTGGGGGTGAACAGCACACGCTTGGGCGACAGTTCCGGCAGGTGCTGGAACACGTGCTTCAGTTCGCCGTGCGATACACACTCAAGGCCGAAGCCCTCGGCTTCCAGCAGCTGCAGGATGGCCGGGTGGCTGTTGGCCTTGATCGCGTAGTAGCGCTGGTCGATCGGCTTGATCGCGGCCAGCGCGCGGGCACGGGCGCGCACGGTCGGCAGGTGGTAGACATAGCGCGGCGTGCCAGCATCGGCCAGCTGCAGCAGGTGCGCCCGCTGGCCCCGCCACCACGGCGTGCCACGCGGGCGCACGGTGCCGGCGATCTCGCGCCAGCGTGGGCCGAACACTTCGGTCTCTTCCACCGGCATCGCACCGCTGTCGATCAGCTCGGCGTGCAGGATCGGCAGCAGGCCATCGGCATCGGCTTCGTCGATGACGAAGGTCAGGTTCAGGTCGTTGGACGACTGCGAGATCATGTGCACGCGCTCGCGGCCGAACGTGGCCCACACATCCGACAGCTTGTGCAGCAGCGAACGCATGCCGCGGCCAACCAGGGTGATCGCTGCGCACGGCACGATCACCTTCACCTTGCAGATCTGCGACAGGTCGGCCGACAGCGCGGCCAGCACATCGGTGTTGACCAGGTTCTCGGACGGATCCAGCGACACGGTGACGTTGGTTTCGGCCGAACCGATCAGGTCCACCGACAGGCCATGCTTCTTGAACAGGTTGAACACATCGGCCAGGAAGCCGACCTGCTGCCACATGCCGATGCCTTCCATCGACACCAGCACGATGCCGTTGCGGCGGCTGATCGCCTTCACGCCCGGCACCGGTGCAGCGCTGCCATCGATGCTGGTGCCCGGCAGTTCCGGGCGCTCGGTATCGAGGATGGCCATCGGCACGCCGGCATCGCGGCACGGCTTGATCGAGCGCGGGTGCAGCACCTTGGCGCCAGTGGTGGCGATTTCCTGCGCCTCGTAATAGTCCAGGCGGGTCAGCAGGCGCGCGTCCGGCACGTCCTTCGGGTTGGCACTGAACATGCCCGGCACGTCGGTCCAGATCTCCACTCGGCTGGCACCGAGCAGCGCACCGAAGTACGCCGCCGAGGTATCCGAGCCACCGCGGCCGAGGATGGCGGTACCACCATCGGCATGCCGCGAAATGAAGCCCTGGGTGATCAGCAGGCGGGTCGGCTGCGCGCGGAAGCGCTGCATCCACTCCGCATCGGCACGCCACTGGCAGTTCACCGACAGCCGCTGCGACCAGTCGCTCTGGTTCGGCTGCGGCGGCATCGCGTCCAGCCACTGGCGGGCATCCATCCAGCCCATGTCCAGGCCCGAGGCGTGCAGGTAGGCCGCGCCCAGGGTGGAGGACAGCAGTTCGCCCTGGCCCAGCACTTCGGCCTGCCACTGCAGCGGCCGGGTGGCCGCGCGCGCGTCGTCGAGCAGCCCCTGCAGCGCTGCCAGGCGCTCGGCCAGCACCTCGCGGCCCAGGCCGAGTTCAACCAGGAAGGCCTCGTGGCGTTCGACTAGCGCCGCCACGCGATCACGGCTGTCCGGCGCGCCATCGGCGATCGCGGTCAGTTCGTTGGTGACCCCGGACAGCGCCGAAACCACCACCAGCACGCGCGAGCCGGTCTCTTCCGCACGTTTTTTCGCCAGCTTCCCGATCGTGTCCCAGCGATGACGACGCGACACCGAGGTGCCGCCGAACTTCAGTACGATCCAACGATCGACAAGGGGGGAAGCTGACATGGATTGGCTATGTAGAATGTGGGGAAGCCGCCCTCGGGGGCGGAACCTTTGATTCTAAGCGCAATATCCCCGTAGATGGCCGTCCTCCGTTACCTGCAGCTCGATGTCTTCGCCCCCCGCCCCGGCACCGGCAACCCACTGGGCGTCATCCTGGACGCCGACGAGCTCTCCAGCAGCCAGATGCAGGCCCTGGCCGCCTGGCTGAACCTGTCCGAGACGGTGTTCTTTCTGCGCCCCAGTGCGCCGGGCGCCGACTACCACATCCGCATCTTCACCCCGACCCGCGAGCTGGCATTTGCCGGCCACCCCAGCGTCGGCGCCGCCTGGGCGGCGGTGACCTGCGGCCTGGCGCAACCACGCGACGGTGCCCTGCTGCAGCAATGCGCGGCGGGGTTGCTGCCGGTACGGGTGAGCGGCCCGGCCGAGGCACTGCAGATCCAACTGGCCAGCCCACCGGCGCAGCAACTGGACACAGCGGCGGACGGAGCGCCGGAAGCGCTGCTGGCGCTGGCTGCCAGCGGGCACGTACCCGAACTATGGGACAACGGCGCTCGCTGGTGGCTGCTGCCGCTGCGCGACGCCTCCGCAGTACGCAACCTGGTGCCGGACATGGCCGCACTGGCCGACTGGAGCCTCGCCACTGATGCCACCGGCCTGGCCGTGTTCGCCGAAGAGGCCGGCAGCGACCACACGCGTGTGGTGCGCGCCTTCTGCCCCGCCGATGCGGCCAGCGTGCCGGAAGATCCGGTCACCGGCAGCGCCAATGCCCTGATCGGTGCCTGGCTGCGGCAGCGCAACGCCCTGCCCGGCCGCGAGGGCCACTACGTGGCCAGCCAGGGCCGCGAAGTCGGCCGCGATGGCCGCGTGCAGGTGCAGGTCGATGCGCAGGGCACGGTCTGGATCGGCGGCCAGGTGCAGCCGGTCATCGACGGCCACATCCGCTGGTAGCCCACGGAAAAAAGGGGACGGAGGGAATTAAGTCGCTTATGGCACATGGGGCAAAAGCGACTTAATTCCCTCCGTCCCCTTTTGGGTGCCCCGCGCTACGCTATGCGGCCTGTTTACTGGAGTGCCGCCTGATGTCCACCCGCCGTTTCCTGCAGCTGGATGTGTTTTCCCCGCGCGCCGGCGCCGGCAATCCGCTGGCCGTGGTGCTCGATGCCGAGGGCCTGGACGACGCCAGCATGCAGGCCATCGCGCGCTGGACGCGCCTGCCCGAGACCACCTTCGTGTTCCCGCCGCAGGTCGCCGGTGCCAGTTACCGGCTGCGCATGTTCAGCCCGCAGAAGGAAGTTCCGTTTGCCGGCCACCCCAGCGTCGGCACCGCGCATGCGGTGCTGCAGGCCGGCCTGGCCGCAGCGGTCGATGGTGTGCTGGTGCAGGACGGCATTGCCGGTGCCCTGCCGCTGCGCGTCAGCGGTGAAGGTGCGCAGCAGCGCATTGCCATCCGCACGCCGCGCGCGCAGCTGGCCGAGACTGCCGAGGCGACCGATCCACGCCTGCAGGCCGCACTGAAGGACTGGCCGCTGGGCACGCTGCCGCCGGCGCGGATGCAGGGCGGACGCAGCTGGTGGGTGGTGCAGGTGGCCGATGAGGCCGCATTGCGCGCGCTGCAGCCGGACTGGGATGCGGTGGCCGCACTGGCCGAGTCCACCGACAGCATGGGCGTGTTTGCCTATGCCTTCAGCGATGGCGGTGAGGGCTTCGATCTGGCGGTACGTGCCTTCGTCGGCAATGGACGCCGCTTCGAGGACGCCGCCTCCGGTGCCGCCAATGCGGTGCTGGCCGCATGGCTGGACCTGCGCGATGCGCTGCCCCGTGGTCGCGCACCGTTCGAAGTCAGCCAGGGCCGCGAAGTCGGCCACGACGCGCGCCTGACCCTTTTCGTCGATGAAGACGGGGAAGTCTGGTCCGGTGGCCAGGTGCAGACGGTGATTACCGGCACCCTTGATTGGTGATTGTGATGGGGGGTGGTAGAGCCGAAGGCAGCGGCAGGAGCCGCTGCCAACGTCGGACGCGACGGCCCGGAGGGTGGCGGCCAGGAAGGCCCCCATAACGCTGGCCGGCTGCTACCTGGACCTCGACATCATGCGGTTGCCGGCCAGCGGCCGGCACTACCCTCAGCCCAGCTCGGCTTCCAGGCTGATCGGCACTGCGCTCAGCGCCTTGGATACCGGGCAGTTCTGCTTGGCGTCATCGGCAATCGCACGGAACTGCGTCGCGTCGATGCCCGGCACCACCGCCTTCACCTTCAGCCGGATCTGCGACAGCTGCGGGCCGCCTTCCAATGACAGATCGACCTTGGCTTCGGTATCCAGCGAAGTCGGGGTGAAGCCGGCCTCGCCGAGCTTGGCCGACAGCGCCATGGTGAAACAGCCGGCGTGCGCGGCAGCGATCAGCTCTTCCGGATTGGTGCCCTTTTCGTCGCCGAAGCGGCTGTTGAAGCCGTAGCGGGTCTTGTCCAGCAGCCCACTCTGCGGCGTGCTCAACTGCCCCTTGCCCGACTTCAGATCGCCTTCCCAGTGCGCGGTGGCGTGTCGCGAGATTCCCATGTGCTGCTCCTGCGTGACGGTGATGAACGGTCACCCTCGCACGGGAGGCGTTAGCCCTGCGTCGCTCCGCCACACGCCACAGGTCCACCGGAAACCGGACAACTGGTCACTTCTTCGCCAGACCGGCGCGCATTTTTCCCTTGTTTTCAGTGGTTTCGCGCATTCCTCCGATGGGCGGGCGCGGACCATCTCGCGCGCTGCCACACCCCCTTCCCCCACTGCCGGCCATGTACTGAATCGGCCTGGATATGAAAAAACATGCACTTTCCACGCTTCGGGCTATTGGCGGCGCCCGAGAGTTGCCCTACATTGCGCTTGCCGACGGGGTTCGGCGCCGACCAAACAACCAACCGTTCACGGAACAGGAAACCATGGCAAAGACCGCTAAGAAGGCTGCCCCGAAGAAGGCAGTGAAGAAAGTCGCGACGAAGGCAGCCGCCAAGCCGGCCGCTCCGAAGCCGATCAAGGAAGTGCTGACCAAGTCCGGCCTGGTTGCACACATCGCTGAAGCCTCCGGCGTCATCGCCAAGGACGTCCGCGCTGTGCTGGCCTCGCTTGAAAGCGCCGTCGCCTCCTCGGTGCACAAGAAGGGCGCTGGCTCCTTCACCCTGCCGGGCCTGCTGAAGATCACCACCGTCAATGTGCCGGCCAAGCCGAAGCGCAAGGGCATCAACCCGTTCACCAAGGAAGAGCAGTGGTTCGCTGCCAAGCCGGCCACCACCAAGCTGAAGGTGCGTCCGCTGAAGAAGCTGAAGGACGCCGCGCTGTAAGCGCGCGCCCCAACGCGGATTCCGACGGGACGGCTCTGGCCGTCCCGTTTTTTTTGTCCCAACCACAGCCCGCAACACAGCGTTGCCGCATCCCCGGGAATGCGCGCACAGGCCCGTCGCCATTGGCTGGGCGTGGTCCGTTGCGGCCCCGGAACGTACCGGGTGGAACACTGCGTGCAGCCCCGGCCATCGCCGCCGGGCACGGCCTTGCCTAAGGTGGGCACATCCTCCACAGCTACGGCGAGCACACCCTCATGGCCAGCCCCTCCACCCGCTACCGGATCTCGGTGACCCCCATCGAAAAGGACGGGTTGCAGTGCACCGGGCGCTGCACCATCGAACTGGAACATCGCGCCAGCCGCGACCTGATGCGCCTGCTGGAAGCAGCACCGCGCACCGCTGGTATCAGCGGCGACGAGCGCGCGACCCTGGTGATCGCCACCCAGCTGCTGCGCGACATCGTGCAGCGCCACGCCGACACCGAAGGCCATGCCCTGGCCGCCATCGCCGCGCAGGTGCTGCCGGCGCTGGATGCACTGGAACAGCTGCCCTCCTCCCGCTGATCGCGGCACAGCCGATACACTGCCTCCTTCCGTTCGCCTCGGGGAGGAGGCAGACATGCGCAGGTTCCTGATACTGCTCGCACCGCTGGTGCTGCTGGCCTGTTCCCGGCCGACATCGCAATCCGATCCAGCGGATGCCACACCGTCGGCCACGGCCGAGGCGGCTGCCCGCACGAAGTCACAGACCGCCGCAGAAGGCGATGCACCGGCCGTGCAGGCCATCGATGTCGATCCCCTGTTTGCCGCCGTCGCGGCCGAGGCCGAGCTGCCGGCGGGAATGCTCAATGCCTATGTCATGGCCCTGCTCAATCGCGATCGCAAGGCCGTCGACGCCGCGTGGACATTCCCGCCCAGCGATGCACGACGCGCCGACGATGCCGCATTGCGCCAGCTCACGGACGTGCGCAGCCTGCGCCTGACCAGCGAACTACCGATCGCGCGCGACGGTCACCAGCCGCCGCAGCTGCTGGAGGTTCCGGTGCAGATTCGCGCAGTGACCCCTGAGGGCACCTTCCGCTTCGGTGGCTGGTACCGGGTGCAACCCCGTGCCGATGGCCGCGCCTGGCAGATCCAGTCGGCGCAACTGCGGCCAACGGTGGACTGAACCGTTGCAGCGGCATGCACGCGCGATTCAGCCGGCACGGCTACTCTTTGATTCGTCCATTCATATCCACCGGTCACCGCCATGCGCCTGCGTTCCCTGATGACCCGCCTCGCGGCCTCTACCGTACTGATCGCCGCTGCGATCGGCGCCCAGGCCGCCCCTTCCATTTCCGGCCGCGAACTGTCGGTCGGCGCCAGTGACGTGCAGCAGTACCTCGATGGCAGCTTCCCACGCACCCAGGACGCCCTGGGCGGCCTGATCGCGCTGACCATGAGTCACCCGCAACTGAGCCTTCCGGCCGGCGAACGGTTGAACCTGGGCATGGATGTTGCTCTGGCCACCGCCGGCGGCAACCCTGCCAAACTGGGTACGGTGAAGCTCAGCAGCGGCCTGCGCTATGACGCGCAGACCCAGGGCTTCCACCTGCAGCAGCCCAGCGTGGATGACTTCACCCCGGCCAACCAGGGCGGTCGCCTCGATTCGCGCACCCGCGGCCTGCTCAATGCCTGGCTGAGCGACTACGCCCAGCGCGAACCGATCTACAAGCTGGACCCGGCCGTGGCCGGCCTGCTCGGCGCGCTGCAGGTGCAGTCGGCGCAGGTGAAGAACGGCAAGCTGGTGGTCACCTTCAACCAGAACCTGGGCAACCTGGTGCCGGCAGG
>NZ_JAOECR010000079.1:0-15351 GCF_029836955.1 Stenotrophomonas sp. GD04054
ACAAGGACGTACTTGCGGCGTCCCCGCACTCCGACACCGCCCCACCACCCCACAGGAAACCCGCCGTTGCTGTTGCTGTTGCTGTTGCTGTTGCTGTTGCTCCAGCTTCCAGCAGGTGCAGGGCTGCAAGCCCTGCCGAACACCATCCTTACCTCACACGCAGCAGCAGGCTGCCACCCGCGCACACCACCGCCAGCCAGGCCACGCCGTTCCAACCCCACTGCGCCAGCGCCAGGCTGCCCAGCGCACCACCGGCGGCCATGCCGATGAACATGCCCGTGAACAGCAACGCATTGAGCCGGCTGCGTGCCGGCGGCACCAGTCCGTAGACCAACGTCTGGTGCGCCACCAGCGCCGACTGGAAGCCGAAGTCGAACAGCAGCGCGCTCACCACCAGCAGCGGTAGCAGCGCAGCGGCCGGCAGCCACGACTCGGTCAACAGCAGGCCAAAGCCCAGCAGCGCCACCGCGATCGCCAGCCGCGCCACGGCGTGGCAACCCAAGCGATCCGCGAATCGACCCGCAAACGGCGCGGCCAATGCGCCGGCCGCACCGGCAATGCCGAATGCACCCGCTGCGGCACTACCCAGCCCCAACCGTGCATGCAGCATCAGCGCGAGGGTTGACCAGAACGCGCTGAAGCCCACCGCCAGCAGCGACTGGCTGGCCACCGCACGGCGCAGCTGTGGCTGCTCCCGCCACAACGCCAGCAACGAACCCAACAACGCCGGATAGCGCAGTGTGCTGGTCGGTGCGAAGCGCGGCAGCGCACGCGCCATCACCGCTCCCATCGCCGCCACTGATACCGCGGCCAGCACGAACTGCGTGCGCCAACCCCACGCTTCGGCCACTACGCCACTGACCACCCGTGACAACAGGATTCCGAGCAGCAGGCCGGTCATCACCCGGCCGACGATCTGGCCGCGCTGCACATCCGGCGCCAGCACCGCTGCAGCCGGCACGATGTCCTGCGCCAGCGTGGCCATCAGCCCGACCAGCAGGCTGGCCATCAGCAGGCCCGGCAGGTGGCCAGCCATCGCAGCAGCGCCCAACGCCAACGCCAGCAACGCGGACTTCCACAGGATCAGGTTGCGGCGGTCGAACCGGTCGCCCAACGGCGCCAGCAGCAGAATGCCAAGCGCATATCCCAGCTGGGTCAAGGTCGGTACCAGGCCGGCAGCGCGCTCGCCGGCGCCGAGATCCTGGGCGATCAGGCCCAGCATCGGCTGGCTGTAGTACAGCGAGGCAACCGAGAAGCCGGCGCCGGCTGCCATCGCCATCACCAGCGGGGTGGAGGGTGCGGTCGTGGGTGCCGCAGCGACGGACAGCGAGGGGGTAGACATGGGAGAGTCCGGTGGGGGAAGTGGGCGTATCCTGCCGGTATTCGCGAGGCGTCTGTAGTAGGCTTCCGCACATACACTTCATACGTAAAGCGCATGAATGACCTCGCCACCGGCGCCGATCGTCTGGATCTGCTGCGCACCTTCCTGCGCATCGTCGATGCCGGCAGCCTGTCTGCTGCGGCCGTGCAGCTGGGCACCACCCAGCCGACGGTCAGCCGCCGCCTTCAGGCCCTGGAGCGGCAGTTAGGCCTGCGCCTTCTGCAGCGCTCCACCCACGGCCTGCAGCTGACCGAGGATGGCCTGCGCTGCCAGCGTCATGCGCAACGCGTGGTCGACGAATGGGAGTCGCTACAGGCCGAACTGCACGGCGAACCGGAAACGCTGCGTGGACGTTTGCGGGTGATGGTGCCGCACGCCTTCGGCCAGGCGCAGCTGCTGCCGACCATGCTCGCGTTCCTCGCCCAGCACCCGCAGCTGAGCCTGGAGTGGATCCTCGAGGATCGGCGCCCGGACTTCATCGCAGAAGGCATCGACTGCGCGGTGCGGGTGGGCCCCGTCGACGAACCGCGCATGGTCGCACTACCGCTCGCCGAAGTGCCGCGCATCGTCGTGGCAGCGCCCTCGTTGGTGGACGCCACAGCAGTCAGTACGCCGGAACAGGCGCAGTCACTGCCGTGGATCTCGCTGGTCACCTACTACCGCGAGCGCCTGCTGCTGCATGACGCACAGGGCCGCGCGCATACGCTGTCGATCAGCCCGCGCCTGCTCAGCGACAACCTGTTCGTGGTGCAGCAGGCCGCATGTGCGGGGCTGGGCGCAGCGGTGGTCTCGGCCTGGCTGGTGGCCGACGATCTCGCACAAGGGCGGCTGGTGCAGCTGCTGCCGGACTGGCAGGCGCCGGCACTGCCGGTACACGTGGTGTTTCCCGCCGCGCGCCAGCAGCCGCCGCGGCTGCGCGCCTTCATCGATGCGATGAAGGCCGCGCTGCCGCAATTGCATGGAATGCGGCCGGCGCCGCGTTAGGTCATCGGCCGCATCATCCACGCATGGCGTGGATCTACTGATGGTACGGGTAGATCCACGCAATGCGTGGATTCTGCCCCGCCCCGCAATCAGTTGGCCTTGGCCGCCTCGGCATTCCACGCTGCGACCCTGGCCTTGGTGTCGGCCAGCATCTTGTCCAGCGCGGCGCGGTCATACACGTTGCCGCGCAGGATCACGCTGTCGATCTTTTCGGTGGCAGCAATGTCCTGCAGTGGGTTGGCGGTCAGCAGTACCAGATCGGCGGCCTTGCCCTGTGCGACACCACCGTAGCGGTCCAGCTGGCCGAACCAGGCCGGGCCGGAACGGGTTGCGGCCGACAGCGCCTGCGGTGCGCTCAGGCCTTCCTTCACGAACAGCTGCAATTCCTGGTGCAGGGCGATGCCCGGGAAGTTGAACGAGTTGAGGAAGCCCGCATCGGTGCCCGCAATGATCGTCACACCGGCTTCCTGCAGCATCGGCAGCACCGCGGCCACCTGGTGGTACTGCGCGTGGCGCGCTTCGATCTGTGCCGGCGTGGCCTTCGCCGCGCGGTCCACGCGCCACTGGTAGGTCGCGCGCAGGCCCGGGCCGATGTAGGCCAGGTACGGATCGTTGGCGTGGTCATCCTGGTCAAGGAAATCGAGGATGCGGCCACCGTTGAGGGTCGGGGTCACGAATACGCCACGCTTGGCGAAATCGCGGTAGGCGTGCATCGCCGTGTCGCGGTCGAAGCTGGCGTCGAGGCGGCGGTTGGCTTCGGCGCGGTCGATGCGGCCGGCACCGAAGTCGGCGGCGATCTGCGCTTCATCCTTGCTGCCGGCCTTGAATGCATAATCCAGATGCTCGATCGAGGCCAGGCCCGCATCGACCGCCTGCTCCACGGTCAGTGCCATCGGAATATGCCCCGAGGCCTTGAAGCCGGCCTTGCGCGCAGCACTGGCCGAGTACAGGAACAGCTCCGGCTTCAGCGTGCTGTCGGTGATCTTCACGAAATCAACCTTGTCGTGCTGCAGGCGGGCGATCGCCTTGTCGGCGTCGGCCTCGCTGCCCACTTCGATCGTACCCTTCCAGACCGGCTTGATGCCTTCGATCTTCGCGCCCGAACTGAGCAGGCGCGGACCAAACAGCGTGCCCTTGGCGATCTCGCCGCGCCACTGCAGCACCTGCTCGGGCAGGTCACCGGAACAGTCGCGCACGGTGGTGATGCCGTGCGCGATATATAGCGGCAGCAGCGCCTTGTTCTCTTCGATCAGCGCCGGGCCACCACCGAAGTGCACGTGCATGTCCCACAGCCCCGGAATCAGGTACTTGCCCTTGGCATCGATCTGGCGGGCCGCGCTCCATTGGCTGCGCAGCTGTGCATCCGGGCCGACGGCGACGATGTCCTCGCCGCGGATCACCACGCTCTGCCCCGCCAGGGTGCTGGCGTGCTCGACATCGACCACGGTGGCATTGCGGATCAGCAGGTCGGCGCGCTCAGCGGCAGACGCCGACAGCGGTGCCACCGCAAGGAGGATCGCAAGGGACAACGGACGGGAACGGAACATGGACAGCATCCTGATGGGCACGCCCAGCGTGCGGGTGGAAGGGAACAGTCTTCAGCGCACCGCGCCGTGCTGGCGCAGCAGGGTTTCAATTCCGGTATAGCCGCGCTGGCGCGCGTGCGCCAGCGGCGTCACACCGTCGCCGTCGGCCAGCTCGGGGTCGGCGCCGGCCTCCAGCAGCAGCTGCACGATCTGCACGTGGCGCACGCCGCCATCGCCAAGCAGGATGGCCTCCAGCAGCGCGGTCCAGTGCAGGCGGTTGACATGGTCTACAGCGACGCCGGCACGCAGCAGCGTGCGTACGGTGGCGACGTGGCCGCGCTCGGCGGCAGGAATCAAGGCGGTGCCGCCGTAGCGGTTGGTGCTGCGCAGATCGGCGCCGTGCGCCAGCGTCATGGCCAGGATCTCGTCCAGGCCACGCGCGCCGGCGTACAGGTAGGCGCTGTCCTGCATGGCGTCCTTGGCATTGACATCGGCGCCGGCTTCGATCAGTTCACGCGCGGCATCTACATTGTTGCCATGCGTGGCAAGCAGCAGCGCGGTACGGCCCTGGCCATCACGCGCCTCCAGATCGGCGCCGTCCTCCAGCGCCCCACGCACTGCCTCGGCATCGCCGCGGGCGGCGGCATCGCGCAGGCGGGCATCGGCCGAGCCCGCGGTGGCCGAACAGGCTGGAATAACCATCGCCAGCAGGCACAGCAGCAACAGGCGCCCCACCGGAGCGGGCCAGCGATGGATTCGCATCTTCGGTTCTCCTGTGCGGCGAGCACTGCGGGCGATGCCGGTACAACCGGGGCGCGGTGCTTGCTGCCCCCTCCCCTGCATGGTAGAAGTCGTCACGCGCATCCAGAAGTGAAATGTTCAAATGCAAGACAGTGCCAAATCGAATAGAACGCTGTTCGAACTGGACCTGCTGCGGGCGCTGGTGATGGTGGCCGACTGCGGCAGCTTCACAACCGCGGCCACGCGCCTGCATTCGACCCAGTCCACGGTCAGCCAGAAGGTGCGCCGGCTGGAGGAGCTGGCCGGGCATCGCCTGCTCGAACGCGGCCACCGCGACGTACACCCCACCGATGCCGGCCACACCCTGCTCGGCTACGCGCGGCGCATGCTCGACCTGAACGAGGAAATGGCACAGGCGCTGGCCGGCGCCACCGTGGAAACCGCGGTGCGCATCGGTGTCCCCGAGGACTTCGTCAACGCACAGACCACACGCATGCTGGCCGCTTTCAGCCGCCGCCATCCACAGGTGAAACTGGAGATCAGCAGCGGCCTCAGCCGCGACCTGGCCCACGGCTTCGACCACGGCGAGCTGGACCTGGTGCTGGTCAAGCAACGCCGCAACACCCGCCAGGCGGTGCACTGCCGACGCGAGCCGATGCATTGGATCGACAGCCTGCGCAGCAGCTGCCTGCTGCAGGACCCCCTGCCGCTGGTGACCTTCCCGCCGCGCGGGCTGTACCGCGACGAGATGATCCACGCCGTGGAGGCGCTGGGCCTGCGCTGGCGCATCGCCTTCACCAGTTCGTCGCTGAGTGGCATCCAGGGCGCGGTGGCCGATGGCATCGGCATCAGCCTGCTGCCACGCCGCGCGGTCACCCGCGATCACCGCATCATCGATGGCGAACGCGAGCTGCCGGTGATCGACAATTACGAGATCGGCCTGCTGCATCGTGCCGACGCAGATGATGCCGTGCGCGCGCTGGCCAGCGAACTGTGGCGCCAGGTGCAGCGCGAACCGGATTGACCGCGGTAGACCCACGTCATGCGTGGATGGAAACGACCGTCCGGCATCCGAAAGGGCGCTGAAGCGTCAGCGAGTACGCGCCTGTCGCAAAAGGCCCACTGATCGCGAGCAGGATTGACCACAGTAGATCCACGCCATGCGTAGATGGAAACGACCGCCCAGTATTCGAAATCGCGGTGAAGCGCCAGCAGGTACACGCTTGTCGTAAAAGGCCGACTGATGGCGTACCCAATGCCTGGGCGATAGGGTAGCGAACGCCCCTCTCCAGATTGCCCCGCCTATGACCAGCACGTACCAGGTTGCTTTGACCCCTGCTCCGAAGGACGAAGCCGACATCCGGTTCGATCCTCTGCCACCTGCGCTCATCGCCCACATGCAGCAGCAGCGTGCACAGGTTGCTGCCCTCGTCGCATCTGCGTTCCCTACCGTGCCTGTTCAATGGCCGCTGCTGCCGAGCACGCTGCAACGCGTAGTCGATGCAGAACTGATCGATCACGATGATTGTGACGGTTGGGAAGCACTGGGGGTCGCATTTGGTGATTGTCTGGCACAGCGTGTACCGGAACTTGCCTGGGCCCAGGTAACCGATGCCTGGGGCGTCGATGCGGTTCTCCGCTATGGCGACGCCAATATCATGGTCAGCGCCGGCACCCTGTTGATCAAACGCATCGAAGAAGGCAAGACCGTCGAGATCAACCATCTGCTTGAAGCTCTGGAGGAGTTCGTCATCCAGCAAGCGCGCAAGTCCGGCTGAGCCCATGAGAGAACGATTGAATCGCGCAGAATGACGTATTCGCACATTGATGCTGCGCATGCGGAAGCAATCACAGTTCGCGCACTGATCATCGATATCTGATCAGACGTGCCGCACCAAGGCACTACATCGCAGGCTACAGTCGCCCTAGTTTCCGTGCCCCACGGCGCCTCGCCATGTCCGATGAAATCCCCACCCGCTTCGATCCCCTGCCCGCTGCACTGCAGACGCATCTGCAGCACCAGCGCTTGCTGATCGCTGCGCGCGTGGCCGCCGGCTTTCCGACGTTGCCGGTGCAGTGGCCGCTGGCGGCCACCACGCTGCAGCGCGTGGTCGATGCCGAGCTGATCGACCGCGACGACTGCGATGGCTGGGAAGCACTGGGCGTGGCGTTCGGTGACACCCTGGCCCAGCGCGTGCCGGGCCTGGCCTGGATGCAGGTCACCGATGCCTGGGGCATCGACGCGGTGCTGCGCTATGCCGACAGCAGCCTGCAGATCGGCGCCAGCACGCTGCTGCTCAAGCGCGTCGAGCAGGGCGAGATCATCGACATCGCCCACCTGCTGGCGCGGCTTGAGGAATTCGTCGTCACCCGTGCCGACGATTACGTCTGAAAGGCCGCCGAGCATGGCTCGGCACTACACGGGGTTGCGCGGCGTGAATCTACAGCCAGCGGCCGTCGACCACCACGCGTCGCTCCACCGGCACTGCGGCCACAGCGGCCGGGCCGTGGTCGGCACGCACCGCCACGAATGTGGCCGGATGCCCTTCCACAAGACCGTACTGCGGCAGCCCGATCACCTGCGCGGCATGGGTGGTCACCATGTCCAGCGCCAGCATCAGGTCGGCATCGGTATGGAAGCCGGAGCGGTAGCCCAGCAGCATCGCCCGCTGCAGCAGATCGCCGTTGCCATACGGCCACCAGCAGTCACGGATGTTGTCGTTGCCCGCGAACACGCGCACACCGGCATCATGCAGCGCGCGCAGCGGCGGGAATGGATGATCGCCAGGCGCGTTGCTCATGATCGCCACACCCGCCGTCGCCAGCGCCTCGCCCACCTGCAGCGCGCGTGCCAGCGGCACCTCGCCCAGCGAATAAGCATGACTGACCGCCACCCGACCCTGCAGGCCAGCGGCCCGGGTGCGCGCGGCGATGCGCAGCAGCTGCGCCAGGCCGGTTTCGCCGGGCTCATGCAGATGGATGTCCAGCTGAACGCCGTAACGCTCGGCCAAGCCGAACAGCAGCGCCAGCTGGCCTTCGGCATCACCGTCGAGCGTGGTCGGGTCGATGCCGCCGAGCACCTCCACGCCCGCAGCAAGGGCCTGCTCAAGCACCGCAGCGGTACCCGCGCAGGACATCACCCCGGCCTGTGGGAACGCCACCAGCTGGATGCGCATGATGTCGGCACAGCGCAATGCGGCCTCGCGTACCGCCTCCAGGTGGCGCAGGCCGGTGCTGCCATCGATATCGACATGGCAGCGCATTGCCACTGTGCCGAAGCCGCTGCATTGGCGGATCAGCGCCTCGGCGCGATCGACCATCGGCGCCGCAGCCGCCACTGCCGCCTTTTCCACCGCCAATCGCTCACGCAGGCTGTTCACCGGCTGATGCGGGTGCCAACGGTCGCCGACGAAGCTCTTGTCCAGGTGGATGTGGCCATCCACCAACCCCGGCAGCACCGCAAAGCCCTGCAGATCGACGCTTTCCGCCCCTTCAGCCGGGCCGGTATGGCCGTTGAGCCCGCTGATGCGGCCATCACGGATGTGGAAGTGCAGCGGTGCACCGTCGCGGTCGACACCGCCGTGGATGAACTGCAGGGTCATCGGGAATTCCCGGAAAGCCAAGACTGGCGCCATCCTGCGCCTCGATAGCGCCATCGGCCAACGAAATATCTGGATGGCACGCATTCACCAGAACGATGATTCCCCCTGCGACAACCGGTCGCAGCCACGCCGTGCACACCCCTGAACGGGTAACATGGGCGCCTGTTTCCGCTGTGATGCCGCATGGGCCCGTCCGACCGCCACGATCGTCTCCGCCGCTGGCAGGCCGCGTCCCTGCTTGCCGCCGCTCCGATCGCCAGCCTGTCCGCCACTGATGCTGCGGCCGCTGCGCCGCTGCAGTCGCCGCCGGGCCAGCAGCGGATCGCCCCGGCTGCGCTGGTCGAGCGCCTGCACCAGCGCGTGCTGTCCGGGCAGAGCGCCACCGCCACGCTGGAACACTGGTGCGCCGAGCACGGCCTGGCCGAACAGGCGCGGGTGCGCGCCGTGCGCATACACGGCCAGGACAAGCCTGCCCCCGCCGACGTGCTGCAGGCGCTGGGCGTGAAGCCGGGTACCGACCTGCGCTATCGCCGCGTGCAGCTGGTGTGCGGCAGCCGCGTGCTGTCCGAGGCCGACAACTGGTACCTGCCTGGTCACCTCAGCCCGGCCATGAACCAGGTGCTGGACAGCACCGACGAACCGTTCGGTCGCGTGGTCGGCCCGCTCGGCTTCCAGCGCCAGACCCTGGCTGACCAGACGTTCTGGCCGCCGCGGGGCGAAGGCGATCACGGCGTGATCCTGGAAGTGCGTGCCCTGCTGCGCGACCGCCAGCAGCAGCCTTTCAGCTACGTCATCGAGTCGTACCTGCAGCAGGCGCTTCCGTAACGCGCCGCGGCGCCGGGCATCCGCCGGCTACGGGCCCGTGATGGCGTTGGCTGCAGGATCCACCGAGAACACGAAGCGCCCACCACGCTGGTCCCTGCCCCATGTCATCGGCGCCGTGGTCAGACTGTAGACCGGGGCCGCCTTGTCCGTGCCGATCGCCTCGGACCAGGCACTGAAATCCTCATCGGTACGGCTTCGGATCTCGCCAACACACAGGCTGTAGCCACAGGCGAAAGACACCAGCGTGCCGTCGCTGCCGATGAGCCGGGTCGCGGCCGTCCTGTAGAGCCGGGTCAGGTCCTGCACTTCCGGGTGGCCAGCCGCATCGCGCTCGAACTGGCTGATCGCCTGCGCGAAAGCCTTGTCGGAACCCAGCAGCGCCTCGCTCTTCTGCACGGACACCGCACCCTCGCTCAGCAGCATGCGCTCGCCCTCGAGGAAGTGCCCCTCCGGTTGCGCGAGCCCAGCGGCAGCCGTCGTGGCACTCGATGCCGTTGCCGCGCGCGATGGCCCAGCGTGCTCCGCTGGCTGCGCGTGAGACTGCGCAGGCGCGGCATTGGCCACCTCCGCGGCATCCTCCACGCTGGCCGCCTGCCTGCCACTGCAACCTGCAATGGCCACCACTGCAATCACACTCCACACCCTGACATCCATGCGCATCCTCCTCCGGGTAGCGCCACAGCATGCCACGCGCGCAGCGGCAACACGGGTGCACTGCACAAAGAAAAGCCCAGCAATGCTGGGCCTTTCGTTCGCCTGCGGAATCAGCGGAACCGGTAGTCCAGTTGCACCCAGTACTGGCGGCCATATGGGTCGTAGTTGCCAACCGGATAGAACGGCCAGCCGCCTCCGTTCTTGTCCGCCGGCGGGCGGCTGTCACGCAGGTTGTTGACGATCACACCCACCGACAGGTTCTCGCCGAACTGGCGGAACACGCTGGCGTTGTACGTCATGTACGGCGCGATGCGGCCACTGCCATCGGTCTTCGGCAGCGAGCCGAAGCGGTTGCCGTACAGCGTGGTGGTCCAGTCACCCTGGTTCCAGGTGATGCTGCCGTTGGCCTTGCTGCGCCACTGGTAGTCATCCAGCGAATTGCGGATGTCACGCTCCGGATCATCGGAGAACTGTCGGTATTTGTGCTCCAGCACCACGGTGTAGGCCAGGCGCGTGGTGAAGCGGCCATAGCGGCCGGCATCGAAACGCCAGTTGCCCTTCAGGTCCAGGCCGCGAACCGATTCGGAGGCCGCGTTGATCGGATTGATCAGCACGCGGGTCACCTGGTCCGGCTGCACGGTGGCATTGGACGGATTGCGAATCACCCGCGACAGCGCGTCCTGGCACAGCGGCGAACCGATATCGCGCGCTTCGCCGCCCAGCGTCCGGCCCAGGCGGCAATCGGCCTCATCACGCAGGATGCGGCTGGTATCGAGGCTGGTCACTTCGTTGTCGATGCGGATGTCGTAGTAGTCAGCGCTGAAATCCAGGCCGGGCAGCGGCGACCAAACCACGCCGAAACCATACGACTTGGCCGATTCCGGCTGCAGCTGCGCATTGGCGCGGTTGCTGTAATCAATCGACAGGCCGTTGTAGTCGCAGTTGTCGTACGACTGGCCCGCCGTGCGGCAGCGCCAGTAATCGGTCATGCCCGGGTTGTAGCCGCGGGTTTCGGTGGCAAACACGTAGTTCATGTCCGGCGCACGGAAGCTGGTCGCCGCCGTACCACGGATCAGCAGGCTCTCGATCGGACGGAACTCGACGCCGAAACTCCAGGTGGCCTTGCCGATGTGCTCGCCACCGGCACGGTACTGGTCATAGCGACCGGCCAGCGTGGTGGTCAGCGACTGCAGCAGCGGCAATTGCAGCTCCACACCTGCAGCGTAGCGGTCACGCTCGCCACCGGCACCGATGCCGGCGCTGGTGTTCCAGAACTCGCCGCTGCCCAGGCGCGGGTCCGGGCGGTTGCGGTAGCCCTGGCTGCCGGCCTCGACCACCGCTGCCAACGCCGCATCGCCCCCAGGCAGCGCGAACAGGCGGCCGTTGACGCTGGCGCTGAAGGTCTGCAGCCATGCCGCGTTACGGCTTTCCTGGTAGTCGGACAGCCCCTCGTATTCGTTCGGGGTCAACGGCTGGAACAGGCGCGCCGGATCCGGCGCATAGACCTCAACGCCGTTGCGCACACCCAGCTTCGGGCCGAGCAGGTATTCGTTGATGCCGGCCAGCAGCACCGGGCGGCGGGTGCGGTTCTCGTATCGCGAGCGGCTGTAGACCGCCTCATAGTCCCAGCCGCTGTCGCCGATCTGGCCACGCGCGCCGACGTTGAACGACCACGAGTTTTCCAGGAAGCGGTTGGCATTGCGCGGCAGGCCGCCGATTTCCTCCGGCGCGAAGCGGCGGTACCAGCTTTCCAGGTTGCCTGTGGTCTGGTTGTAGAAGTAGTTGCGGGCCGAGGTCCAGGTCGGCGCACGCGTGTTGTTGTAGATCCGCGCGCTGCCCACGGCGACATCGGCGAACAGGTCAGTGGTCTCGTTGACGTGGAAGGTCAGCAGGCCATAGCCATTGAGGTTGCGCTTCTGGGTCTGCACGGTCCAGTAGCTGGCGGCGGCCTCGTTGCTGCCGCAGTACCAGCCCTGGCGAGGGTTGAAGGCGCGGAACACGCTGCCGCCATAGATGTCAGACGCCCCGTCGCAGCCAGTGACGCCCGGATCGATGTTGCGGCCGGTGGCGGCATTGCGGCGATAGGCGATCGCGGTCGCCTGCGGCGCCTTGCCGGCCGGATCATCATTCAGCGAATCCATGAAATCGCGCTGGCGTGCGTGGATCGCCTTGCGCACATCGAACTCGAAGCCGAACAGCGCATCCCAACGCTCGCCGGAACTACCACCGACCACCTGCGCGCGCTGGTTGTCGCCGCCGCCCTGCTGGGTGCCACCGGCGCGCACGTTCACATCCACGCCCTCAAAGCGGTCCTTGAGGATGATGTTGACCACGCCGGCGATCGCATCGGAGCCGTATACCGCCGACGCACCTGCCGCCAGGACCTCGATGCGCTCGATCAGCGCACTGGGAATGTTGGCCAGGTTGACCACGTTCACCGACCCTTCGTAGGCCAGCGGGTAGTCGGCCTGGCGGCGGCCGTTGACCAGCACCAGCGTGCGGTTCGGGCCCAGCCCGCGCAGGTTGATGGTGTTGGCGGCCGGGGTGAAGGTGTTGCCGAAGTCCTCGCCCTGTACGTTGCCGGTGTTCTCGGTCAGCGCGCTCAGTGCGTCGAAGGCATTGCGGTAGCCCTGCGCATCGATCTGTTCGCGGCTGATCACCGTCACCGGCGACGGGCCCTCGACACTGGCGCGTGGAATGCGCGAGCCGGTGACCTTCACTTCCTGCAATGTGGTGGGTGCGCTTTCCTGCGCGAAGGCCGGCAGCGAGACCAGCATCAGGGACGACAGTGCGAGCACCAGCGGACGCGGGCGCAGCGCCTTGTGGGAGGCGGACATGGGCTTCCTGGGGAGTTGGGCGGGTGGTGGTACGGGGCAGCGGCCTGTACGGCGCATAACGATCCCGTAACGAAAGTGTCCTGAATGGGGGGTTTCAACGGAAATGACCAGGCCTGATGGCCTTATGCCTGAACCGAATCAGACCCGCAGTGCCATCCACCACACTTTTGCAATGTTTTGAATGGTGCAGGGCTGCAGGCACGGCCATCGTGCCGGGGATGATGACCCCGTACCCCACCTCCCTCCTTCCCCCATTGCGCCCGGTGCTGCGCCGTCACCTGCTGCAGCTGCAGGCCGCACCGGTCACCCTGCGCCCTTTCCAGCGTGCCGACCTGCCGCGCTGGCGCCTGTTCGATGACCGCCGCCGGCGCGGCCGCCGCGATCCGTCCGTCATCGATGAGGAAGCGCGCTTCCTCGCCCACATGCATCGCTCACGCCTGGAACAGGACAACGACCAGCTGCTGCTGGGGGTGTTCGATGACGAGCACGGCAACGTACTGGACCAGCTGCACGTACGGCTGCAATCACTACACGCGCGCAGCGCCGAACTGCTGTCGCTGCAGCATTGGCACCCGCATTCCGATGCCGCGCTGCGTGCACTGTGCCCGTTCCTGTTCGAGGATGTCGGCCTGCATCGCCTGTTCGTGATGCTGCCACCGGACTGCAGTGATCCGTTCGCCACCGCGCTGCGGGCCTTCGGCTTCGAGCAGGAAGGCCTGCTGCGCGACCATCATCTGGATCTGGATGGCTGGCAGGATCGCCAGCTGCTGGCGCTGACCGCACCCATGTGGCGGAGCAAGCACAGGATGCTGGACTAGCGCACCCGCTCCAGCGCGTTGCCGGCACCGGTCAGCACCGAGCAGGCGTGGTCCTGCAGCTCTTCGGCGCTGGCCTCGTTGCCGGTGCCCGCGTCCACACGGGTGGCCAGCAGGATGAAGCCCGGGCCGCCCTGCACGGCGTCCCGGCCCGCCACAACCAGGCTCCACTGGCCGACGTCGTCCACGCCTGCGAGGTCGTAGGCCAGCAGATTGAGCGGATTGGCGGTCAGTTCTGCGCCCGGCAGCAGGCGTGCCTGGTACTGATGGCCGCGCAGCAGCACCGGCAGCGGTGCCCACTGGCTGCCCAGGGCGGCAGCATGCGTATCCAGCGCCTGCAGCACGTCGGCACGCAGGCAATCCACGTGAATATGCAGCTGATGTTGCGAGCGGCCATGCGGCGAGTTCAACGCCAGGCTGGCGACGTTGCGCGGCAGCGGTTGGCCCAGCGCCCGTTCGGTGTGGCTGCGCGCCTGCCAGGCTGCAGCGAAGTAGTTCGGTGCACCACGCTGGTACAGGCTGCGGCTCTCGATGCCGCTGACCTTGTCCAGCGGCATCAGCAGGAACTGGTAGTCGCCGTGCGCGTCCTTGACCAGCACATCGCGGCGGTCTGCTGCCGTCTCCACCCGCAGGCAATCGCCACGCGGGCCTTCGGCGCCCTGGCAGTCACGTTCAATCAATCGCCACAATGCATCGGAATGGGCCGGCGGCGGAGGCGCGCTGGCACAGGCAGACAACAGCAGCAGGGACGACAGCAGGAAGGGGCGCAAGGACACGGCACGACTCACGGAGCAGGCACGGCAGACAGCGCCGCGCTGCATTCTAGCCAGTGCAACGCTGCAATCAGTAGGTGCCGAACGGCACTTCAACCACGATCGGGGCGGCACCCTCGCCGGCCTGCAGGCTGTAGCGGTCCAGCGCGCCATCGTCATCGGCGTGCGGCTGGCGCTGGAAATGCAGCGGGTAGCGGCTGTCCCCCAGGCGCACGGCACTGCCGTCGGCCTCCAGCGCGGCACCTTCCGGAATCAGCAGACCGCCCAGGTCGCTGTAGGCGCCAGGTACATCGGCGAAGCTGTAGTCGGCCAGCTCGTCCACCCGCTGCATCGCATAGACGTGCGGCACATAGGGTCGTGCAGGGCTACGGCCATTGCTCAGGTCCGTCACCCAGGCCTGCGGCAGGTGGTACTCCCCCCGCAGCGCAGCGACGCCCAGCGAGGGGCTGGCCACCTGCAGGCAGCACACCGCCCGCTTGCCCTCGCGGTCGAGGATGGCGAAACGGTCGCCGCGGGTGGCCGCCTGCGGTAGCATGGCGAAGGCCAGGTTACGCTGCGCCGGCGCGTAGCCGGATTCGGTCTGCAGGTTGCGCCAGGCGCCGAATACCGGGGATTGGACCTGCTCGGGTTCCGGATCGGCAGCGGAGGCGGCAAACGCCACGCCCAGCAACGACAACATCAGGGCCGTCATCGTCTTGTCCTTGCCGCGGAAACTGCCTGCCGTCATACCGTATCCAACACCTGCGCCGGAAAGGCCCGGCCTGCCCGCTGGCGTACTGCCAGCTATTCCTCCCACTATGCAATGACCACGCTGTGCCGGCAATGACCGGGGCGCTGACGCCTTTCGCACGCTCGGTGCTATCGTTCCCGCCATCGTCCCCTGCGCAGGAGCGCTCACATGTCTGCATTCCGTCTGTCCCTGTTGCTGCCGGCCTCCGCCCTGCTGCTGTCGGCCTGCGTCAGCACCCCTGGCCCGGAAGTCAAAGGCAGTGGCCGCTGCGACGCCAGCCAGCTGGGCTGGGCGATCGGCCAGCCGGCCAACGAGCCCAACATCCGTCGCCTGTCCCGCGAGAGCGGTGCCGGCCTGGTCAACCCGATCGGCCCCAGCACCATCACCACCAAGGACATCCGCCCGGACCGCCTGCGCGTGTTCGTGGACAAGGACAACATCATCACGTCCACCCGCTGCGAGTAAGCGCGGCAGCGGGCTTTT
>NZ_JAOECR010000008.1:0-99663 GCF_029836955.1 Stenotrophomonas sp. GD04054
TCTGCTAAAATCCGGGGTCCATGTCGCGTACCTCATACCCCGCCCCGCCGCTGCCGCGCGCCGGCCAGCTCCGCGCCTGGTGGCGCGCCCCCGCATCGCCAACCGCCCTGGCCTGGTACCTGGCCCAGGCCGCGCGTGCGCACGACGCCCCGCTGCTGGTGATCGCCCGTGACAACCACGGTGCCAACCAGCTCGAAGCCGACCTGCAGACCCTGCTCGGCGGTGACCCGGCCCTGCCGGTGGTGGCCTTCCCGGACTGGGAAACCCTGCCCTACGACCGCTTCAGCCCGCATCCGGACATCATTTCGCAGCGACTGTCCGCCCTGCACCGCCTGCCCACGCTGAAGCGCGGCCTGGTGATCGTGCCGGTGCAGACCCTGCTGCAGCAGCTGGCCCCGCGCAGCTACGTGATCGGTGGCAGCTTCGACCTGAAGGTCGGCCAGCGCCTGGATCTGGAAGCCGAGAAGCGTCGCCTGGAAAGTGCTGGTTACCGCAACGTCCCGCAGGTGATGGACCCGGGTGACTTCGCCGTGCGCGGCGGCCTGCTCGATGTGTTCCCGATGGGCGCCGACGAGCCGCTGCGGGTGGAGCTGCTGGACGAGGACATCGACTCGATCCGCGCCTTCGATCCGGAAAGCCAGCGCTCGCTGGACAAGGTCGAGGCGGTGCACATGCTGCCTGGCCGCGAAGTGCCGATGGACGAGGCCAGCATCGCCCGCGTGCTGGCCACGCTGCGCGAGCGCTTCGATGTCGATACCCGGCGCAGCGCGCTGTACCAGGACCTGAAGTCCGGGCTGGCCCCGGCCGGCGTCGAGTACTACCTGCCGCTGTTCTTCGAACGCACCGCGACCCTGTTCGACTACCTGCCCGACGGCAGCCTGCCGGTGGTCTGCGCCGGTACCGGCGAAGCCGCCGAGGCGTTCTGGGCGCAGACCGGCGAGCGTTACGAGCAGCGCCGCCACGATGTGGAACGGCCGCTGCTGCCGCCGTCGGCGCTGTACCTGTCGCCGGAACTCCTGCGCGAGCGTCTGAACGATGCCCCGCGCATCGAAGTGTGGTCGGCTGACCACGCGCGCATCGCCGATGCCCATGCGTTGGGCGACCAGCCGCTGCCGCCGCTGCCGGTGGCCGCGCGCGAGGCCCCCGCTGGCGACGCGCTGAAATCCTTCCTCGGCCATTATCCGGGCCGGGTGCTGATTGCCGCCGATTCGCCCGGGCGTCGCGAGGCGCTGCTGGAAGTGCTGCAGGCCGCCGAGCTGAAGCCGCCGGTGGTGGCCGACCTGCCCAGCTTCCTCGCCGACGATGCGCGCTTCGCGATCGCGGTGGCGCCGCTGGAGGATGGCTTCGCACTGGACGATCCGCGCATCGCGGTGCTGACCGAGCGCCAGCTGTTCCCCGAGCGCGCCGGCAGCACCCGCCGCACGCGCCGTGCCGGCCGCGAGCCGGAAGCGATCATCCGCGACCTCGGTGAACTGACCGAGGGTGCTCCGATCGTGCACGAGGACCATGGCGTCGGCCGCTACCGCGGCCTGATTGCGATGGACGTCGGCGGCATGCCCGGCGAGTTCCTGGAAATCGAATATGCCAAGGGCGACCGCCTGTATGTGCCGGTCGCCCAGCTGCACCTGATCAGCCGCTACTCCGGTGCTTCGGCGGAAACCGCGCCGCTGCATTCGCTGGGCGGCGAACAGTGGAGCAAGGCCAAGCGCAAGGCCGCCGAGAAGGTGCGCGACGTGGCTGCAGAGCTGCTGGAGATCCAGGCCCGCCGCCAGGCCCGTGCTGGTCTGGCGCTGCAGGTAGACCGCGCGATGTACGAACCGTTCGCGGCCGGTTTCCCGTTCGAGGAAACGCCGGACCAGCTGGCCGCGATCGACGCCACCCTGCGCGACCTGGCCAGCAGCCAGCCAATGGACCGCGTGGTCTGCGGCGACGTCGGCTTCGGCAAGACAGAGGTGGCGGTGCGCGCCGCGTTCGCCGCCGCCAGTGCCGGCAAGCAGGTGGCCGTGCTGGTGCCGACCACGCTGCTGGCCGAACAGCACTACCGCAACTTCCGCGACCGATTCGCCGATTACCCGCTGAAGGTCGAGGTGCTGTCGCGCTTCAAGACCACCAAGGAAATCAAGGCCGAGCTGGAAAAGGTCGCCGCCGGCACCATCGACGTCATCGTCGGTACCCATCGCCTGCTGCAGCCGGACGTGAAGTTCAAGGACCTGGGCATGGTCATCGTCGACGAGGAGCAGCGTTTCGGCGTACGCCAGAAGGAAGCGCTGAAGGCGCTTCGCGCCAACGTGCACCTGCTGACCCTGACCGCCACGCCGATTCCGCGCACGCTCAACATGGCCATGGCCGGCCTGCGCGACCTGTCGATCATCGCAACGCCGCCGCCGAACCGGCTGGCGGTGCAGACCTTCATCACCCAGTGGGACAATGCGCTGCTGCGCGAAGCCTTCCAGCGCGAGCTGGCGCGTGGTGGCCAGCTGTACTTCCTGCACAACGACGTGGAAAGCATCGGCCGCATGCAGCGCGAGCTGTCCGAGCTGGTGCCGGAGGCGCGCATCGGCATCGCCCACGGGCAGATGCCCGAGCGCGAGCTGGAAAAGGTGATGCTTGATTTCCAGAAGCAGCGCTTCAACGTACTGCTGTCGACCACGATCATCGAATCGGGCATCGACATCCCCAACGCCAACACCATCATCATCAACCGCGCCGATCGCTTCGGCCTGGCCCAGCTGCACCAGCTGCGTGGCCGCGTCGGTCGTTCGCACCACCGCGCCTACGCCTACCTGGTGGCGCCCGACCGCCGCTCGATCACCCCGGATGCGGAAAAGCGCCTGGAAGCGATCGCGTCGATGGACGAGCTCGGTGCCGGCTTCACCCTGGCCACGCACGATCTGGAAATCCGCGGTGCCGGTGAACTGCTGGGCGAGGACCAGAGCGGGCAGATGGCCGAGGTCGGCTTCAGCCTCTACACCGAGCTGCTGGAGCGCGCGGTGCGCAGCATCAAGCAGGGCAAACTGCCCGACCTGGATGCCGGCGAGGAAGTGCGCGGTGCCGAGGTCGAGCTGCATGTGCCGGCGCTGATTCCGGAAGACTACCTGCCGGACGTGCACACCCGCCTGACCCTGTACAAGCGCATTTCCAGCGCGCGCGACAGTGATGCGCTGCGCGAACTGCAGGTGGAGATGATCGACCGCTTCGGCCTGCTGCCGGATGCGGCCAAGCACCTGTTCGCCATCGCCGAGCTGAAGCTGAAGGCCAACACCCTCGGCATCCGCAAGCTGGACCTGGGCGAGAACGGTGGCCGCATCGTGTTCGAGTCCAAGCCGAACATCGACCCGATGGCGGTGATCCAGCTGATCCAGAAACAACCCAATCTCTACGCCATGGAAGGGCCTGACAAGCTGCGCATCAAGCACCCGCTGCCGCTGCCGGAAGACCGCTTCAATGCGGCCCGCGCCCTTCTGACCACCCTCGCCCCGGGTTGATCGCCCCCCCCGAACACCCCGCACCGGTCCCCACCCGGTGCGGGCGGATGACCATGTTTCCTGACGCCGTACCCGCCCCCGACCTGCTGCACGCACAGGCCTGCCTGATCGATGCCCTCTCGATGTCGCTGCAGATGCGCGACGCCTACACCCGCCACCACTGCGACCGCGTCGGACTGCTCGCGCAGCGCCTGGCCACGCACTGCGATCTCGATGACGATGCCTGCTCGCAGATCGGCCTGGCCGCGCGCTTCCATGACATCGGCAAGATCGGCATTCCCGACGATGTACTGCTGACACCGCGCCGGCACACCGACGAGGAACGCGCGATCATGCGCGAGCATCCGGTGCGCGGCGAACACATCTTCCTGGCCACCGGCCGCAGCGATGCGGCACCGGTCGCGCGGCTGATTCGCGCCCACCATGAAGCGTTCGATGGCAGCGGCTATCCCGACGGCCTGCGTGGCGAGAGCATTCCGCTGGGCTCACGCATCGTCACCGTTGCGGATGCCTACGATGCCATGACCAGCGTGCGCCCCTACCGCGCAGCGATGGAACGCGAGACTGCGTTGCGCATCATCGACGAGCAGTCCGGCGGCCTGATCGATCCCTATGTGCTGCAGCGCTTCCATCGCATGCTGGCGCAGGAACCAGCGCTGGCCTGAGATCCGCCGGGCATGGCCCGGCGCTACCGATCAGACAAACAAAAGGCCCGGCATTCGCCGGGCCTTCTGCATCACGCATCACGTGCGATCGATTACCAGATCACCACGCGCTTGTCGTCGGCACGCACCATCGCGTCGCCGGCCTTGCAATGGAACGCAGCGGCATACGACGGCATGTTCGACGGCGCGCCGTTGGCACGGAAGTTGGCCGGCGCGTGCGGGTCGGTGTTCAGGCGGACGCGCAGCTCACCGTCGGTGAAGTTGCGGCGCCACACGGTGGCCCAGTTCATGAAGAAGCGCTGGTCCTGGCTGTGACCATCGACTTCGACATTCGCCTTCGGATCTTCCTTCAGCGCCATCTGCAGCGCGTCGTAGGCCACGGTCAAGCCGCCCAGGTCGCCGATATTCTCGCCCAGGGTCAGCTTGCCCTTCACGAACACGCCCGGCACCGATTCATAGCCATCGAACTGCGCGACCAGCTGGTCGGTACGTTCGGTGAAGGCCTTGCGGTCGGCGTCGGTCCACCAGTTGTCGAAGTTGCCGTTGGCGGCAAACTGGCTGCCCGAGTCATCGTAGCCGTGCATCATCTCGTGGCCGATGACCGCACCGATGCCGCCGTAGTTCAGCGCCGGATCGGCCTTGGCGTCGAAGAACGGCGCCTGCAGGATGGCGGCCGGGAACACGATCTCGTTCTTGGTGGCGTTGTAGTAGGCGTTGACGGTCTGCGGGGTCATGCCCCACTCGGTCTTGTCCACCGGCTTGCCGATCTTGTCCAGCATGTAGCGGTAGTTGAACGCGCGCGCAGCCTGCATGTTGCCCAGGTAGCTGTCACCGTTGGTCTGCAGGCCCGTCCACTCACGCCACTTGTCCGGGTAGCCGATCTTCGGGGTGAAGCTGGCCCACTTCTCCAGCGCCTTCTTCCTGGTCTCTTCGCCCATCCACGGCAGCTGCTCCAGGCGCGCCTTCAGCGCCACCGAGAGGTTCTCCACCAGGTGCTGCATGGCCACCTTGGACTCGGCCGGGAACACGGCGTCGACATACAGCTGGCCCAGCGCTTCACCCATGCCGCCGTTGACCGATTCCAGCACGCGCTTCCAGCGCGGCTGCATTTCCTGCTGGCCGCGCAGGGTCTTGCCGTAGAACTCGAAGTTGGCCTTCTCGAACTGGCTGCTCAGGTACGGCGAGGCATCGTCGATGGTGTGGAAGCGCAGATAGGCCTGCCAGGTGCTGGCCGGCACGTCGGCCAGCATCTTGTCCATTTCACCGAAGAAGCCCGGTTGGGCCAGCGAGAACTTCTGCGCGGCCGGCACCTTCAGGGTGTCGAACAGCGCGGTCCAGCTGAAGTTCGGGGTCAGCTTGTCGGCGTCAGCCGCGCTGAGCGGGTTGTAGCGCTTGGCCGGGTCACGCATTTCGATGCGCGACATCGAGGCCTTGGCCAGACGGGTTTCGAAGGCCATCACGGCCTTGGCCTGCTCGGCAGCCTGCGCCGCGTCCACGCCGGACAGCGTCAGCACCTGCGCGATGTAGGCCACGTAGGCGTCGCGGATCTTGGCCTGCGCGTCATCGAAGTAGTAGCTTTTCTCCGGCAGGCCCAGGCCGCCCTGGCCGACATAGGCGATGACGTTGGCCGAATCCTTGTAGTCGGCATTGGCGAACAGCGAGAACAGCACGCCCTTGCCCTCGGCCTGGCTGTCGCGCAGGTACTGGGTGATGGCGGCGGTATCGTTCAGCGCGGTGATCTTGTCCAGCTGCGGCTGCAGCGGCGCCAGGCCGGCGGCTTCGATCTTGGCTTCATCGTTGCCGGTCTTCCAGATGTCACCGATCTTGGCTTCCACCGAGCCGGCCTTGGCCTGGCTGGCCGCGGCCTGCTGCACCAGTGCGTGCTGCACTTCCAACGAGCGCTCGCGCAGGATCTCGAAGCTGCCCCAGGTGGTCTGGTCGCCCGGCACCGGGTTGGCCTTCAGCCACTTGCTGTTGACGAAGCCATTGAGGTCGGTACAGGCCGAGATGGACGGATCGAGGTCGGCGCTGTTGAGGCTGATCAGCGCGGTCTTGATCTGCGACTGGTCGAAGGCCGGCTTGGCGTCGGCGCTGGCCGCCGGCGCGGTTTCATTCTTGCCACAGGCCGCCAGCGAGGCAGCGATGGCGATGGTCAGGCCCAGCGGGACCAGGTTGCGGACGTTCATGAGGCTCTCCTGCGGGTAATTTCACAGGGTAGCCGGGGAGGCCTGCGGTGGGACCGGCCAAAGGTCACAGGACGCCCTTATGTAGAGTCGAGCCATGCTCGACTGCTCTCCGTTCCGGGTTTATTGTCCTTGCGGCAAGAGGCCAACAGCAGTCGAGCATGGCTCGACTCTACAAAAAGCGAAGGCCGGCTTGCGCCGGCCTTCTGTTTTACTTCGCCTTGCCCTGGTTGGCCACGGCTTCAGCGGCCTTGCGCGCTGCTTCCGGGTCGCCCAGGTAGCGGAACGACTTCACCGTCAGGTCGTCGTTCAGTTCGAACAGCAGCGGGATGCCGGTCGGGATGTTCAGCTCGAGGATTTCCTCGCGCGAGACGTTGTTGAGGTACTTGTACAGCGCGCGCAGCGAATTGCCGTGGGCGGTGACCAGCACGGTCTTGCCGTCCTTCAGCTGCGGCGCGATGGCGTCGTGCCAGTACGGCAGCACGCGGTCCAGCGTGGTGGCCAGCGATTCGGTGCCCGGCAGCGCGTTGCGGTCCAGGCCAGCGTAGCGGCGGTCATGGATCGGGTGGCCCGGATCCTCCAGGTCCATGGCCGGCGGCGGGATATCGTACGAACGACGCCACACCTTGACCTGGTCCTCGCCGTGCTTGGCGGCGGTCTCGGCCTTGTCCAGGCCCTGCAGGCCGCCGTAATGGCGTTCGTTGAGGCGCCAGGACTTGTTCACCGGCAGCCAGTCCTGTTCCAGCTCGGCCAGTGCACCCTGCAGGGTGTGGATGGCGCGCTTGAGCACGGAAGTGTGGGCGACGTCGAACTGCAGGCCTTCCTCGCGCATCAGGCGACCCGCAGCGGCCGCTTCCCGGCGCCCCTGCTCGGTCAGGTCGACATCGACCCAGCCGGTGAAGCGGTTGTCCAGGTTCCACTGGCTCTGGCCATGGCGCAACAGTACGAGTTTACGGGTCACTGCAGGGTCTCCAACGCGAGGAAAGGCAGGCCGCCATTGTAGCCCCGGCCGCCGCTCACCGGGCCGTGGCACCGCGCATGCGATGCTGTGACCAATGAATACGGTGATCGACCCCGGGCGCTGGGAAGGCAGCGTCGCCGCGGCACGCAAGCAGCAGATCCAGCTGGCTGGCCGCGTGGAGCGCCAGGACCGCCTGCCACGCAACGTGCGCTGGCTGGCCGGGCTGGATGTCGGCTTTGAAGACGGCGGCGCCATCACCCGCGCCGCGGCGGTACTGCTGGATGCGAAGACGCTGCAGCCGATAGCGCAGGAAGTCGCGCGGATTCCCACGGTGATGCCCTATATCCCCGGCCTGCTCAGCTTCCGCGAGCTGCCGGCATTGCTGGCCTCACTCGCGCTGCTGCCACGCACGCCGGACCTGGTGTTCGTCGATGGCCATGGCATCAGCCACCCGCGCCGGCTGGGGGTGGCCGCTCACCTCGGTGTGGTCACCGACCTCCCAAGCATCGGCGTCGCCAAGTCGAAACTGGTGGGCCGGTTCGTCGAACCGGGTGCCGAGGCCGGTGCGCATACGCCGCTGCTGGACGGCGATGAGCAACTGGGTTGGGTGCTGCGCAGCAAGATTCGCTGCAAGCCGCTGTTCGTGGCCGGTGGCCATCGGGTCAGTGCGGATACCGCGCTGGACTGGGTGCAGCGCACGCTGCGCGGTTACCGGCTGCCGGAGCCGACGCGGCTGGCAGACCGGCTGGCCTCGCGACGGGACGAATGACCGCACCGGGCATCACCCGGCGCGGTCGCCATCCTCGTTCAGCGATGCACGTGGCCGCGATGGCCCTGCGCGTCTTCGCCGTGGTCATGGCCTTCATGGCCCTCGTGCTCGCCGCCCTTGGCCGGCGCCGGCTCGCCACAGGCTTCGCCGCAGTGGTCCGCTTCGATCTGCAGTGTCACGTGCTCGATGCCGAAGTCATCGTGCAGGCGCCCGCCCAGATCACGACGCAGCGCATCGGCATCGGTGCCGTCGCGCATCACGATGTGCGCGGTCAGCGCCGGGGTGCTGGAGGCCAGCGCCCACACATGCAGGTCATGCACGTCCAGTACCGCAGCGTGGCCGGACAGGCTGTCGCGCACCTTGGCCACGTCCATGCCCTTGGGCACGCCTTCCAGCAGCACGTTGACCGCTTCGCGCATCAGCACATAGGTGCGCGGCAGTACCCACAGGCCGATCAGCACCGCCAGGATCGGGTCGATCGGCTTCCAGCCGGTCCACTTGATCAACAGCGCGCCAGCAATCACGGCCACCGAGCCGAGCATGTCTGCCCACACTTCCAGGTAGGCGCCCTTCACGTTGAGGCTCTCGCCGCTGCCCGCCTGCAGCAGGCGCATCGAGATCAGATTGATGACCAGGCCCGCCGCGGCAATCACCAGCATGCCCGACGAGGCAATCTCCTGCGGCTCGCGGAAACGTCCAATGGCCTCCCACAGGATATAGCCGGCGACCACGAACAGCATCGCGCCATTGATCATCGCGCCCAGCGCTTCCAGGCGTGCATAGCCGTAGGTGCGGCGCGCGTCCGGCGGGCGCCGGCTCAGCCGCACCGCGACCAGCGCGATCATCAGCGCTAAAGCGTCGGTAGCCATGTGCGCCGCGTCGGACAGCAGCGCCAGGCTGTTGGTCCAGAACGCGCCTACCACCTCGACGACGAGGAAGGTGGAGGTCAGGCCGAGCGCCCACCACAAGGGTTTCTCGTGGCGGATCTCGGATGGCAGGTGATCGTGGTCGTGGCCCATGGCAACAGCTCCTTTGCGATGGGAGGCAGGCTACGCCGGAGGGCGTTGGGAAACTATCACGGTGTTTATAACATTGCAGGCCACGCGGTCCCTCACCGGGCATGGCCCGGCGCTACCGGAGCGCGGCCGGCAACGCCAGGCCACGCCTGGCGGACGCAGCGGACCGACATCCGCCTGCGGTCAGAACCCGAAGCGCAGGCTGGCCCAGTACGCGCGGCCCGGCTCGTTGTAGGTCGCCGCGCCGGCATCGCTGCTGTTGGCCTCGCGGAACAGGCGCTTGTCGGCCAGGTTGTTGACGCCGAAACCGAAGCTGACCGTCTCGGTCACCTTGTAGCGCGCGCTCACGCCCCAGATGTTGTACGCACCACGGTCCTGCAGCGCGATCGACGGATCGCAGGTGCCGGTGCAGCGCGGATCATTGTTGATGTTGGTGGTGGCCGGCTTCTGCTTGCCGTAGAAGGTGCCGGTCAGCAGCACCGACAACTTGTCGGTGGCCTGCCAGTCCAGCATCGTGTTGACGGTGTACTTCGGAATCACCGACAGCGGCTGGCCGGTGCTCTTGTTCTCGTTCTCCACCATGTAGGTGAAGTTGTTGCTCCACTTCAGGCGGTTGCCCTGCTCGCCCAGCAGCGGGACCACCAGGTTGCCTTCCAGACCCTGCACGATCGCCTTGGGTGCGTTCTCCCAGCGGAAGATGCGGCCCTTGGTGTCGGCGGTCAGCCCGATCTGGTTGTACCCGGCCTGGATCTTGTCCTTGTAGTCGTTGTGGAAGTAGGTCAACGACGCTTGCCAGCCGCTCTGCGGTGCCCACTCGATACCCAGTTCCTTGTTCAGGCTGGTTTCCGCCTTCAGGTCCGAGTTGCCGCGCATGTAGCAGCCGGCGCCCAGGCTCGGCAGTGCATTCGGGCAGCCATTGCCCCGGGTGTAATACAGATAGTCCGGATTCGACTGGTACAGGTTCGGCGCCTTGAATGCACGGGCGATACCGCCCTTCACCACCCAGTCGCTGTTGATGCGGAACTGCGCGTTGAGGCTGGGGCTGGTGTTGTTGCCGAACTGGCTGTGGTGGTCGAAGCGCAGGCCCGGGGTGACGATCCAGCGCTCGCCCAGGTAGATGTTGTCTTCCACGAACACGGCGGTGGTCTGCGCGTCGGACTTGCCGCGTGCGCGATCGGCCGACAGCCCCGGGATGCCGCCGCCGCTGCTGCTGGACTGGCTCATCGAGTACGGGTCGGTCAGGCGGCTGTCCAGGTATTCAAAGCCCAGCGTCCAGATGTTCTCGGCACCACCCAGCGTGGTCGGGAAACTGACTTCGCCGTCCAGCTGGTAGTTGCGCAGGCGCGAGGTCGACCAGTCGGTGCCGTTGAAGCTGCCCTCCGGGCCACCGGCCAGGCCTTCGTTGATGCGCGAGTTGTTCACCGCCTCCACTGCAGCCGTTACCCGCGAGGTCACATCACCCCAGCGGCCGCGATGGGTGATCGCGCCGGTGTTGCGGTACATGCGGTTGGTCTCGGCCTGCTGCTCGGCCAACGCCCCCAGATCGATCGGTGTCGAGGTACCGGTGGTGCTGACCGCGCGGTCGCCAGCATAGATGTTGCCCTGGCGACTGGTGCCGGCTTCGAATTCGACCACCTGGTTGGCGGTCACGTCCCAGCGCAGCAGCGCGTTGACATCGCGGTTCTTGACGCCCTCGCGACCGGCCGGCGGCACCGCGTTCGGATTCGTCGCGAAGTCACGATTGAGTTCCAGCGAATCGGCGTCGGTCTTGTTGAGATTGCCGTACAGGCGGAACGACAGGGTGTCGGTCATCGGCCCGCTCAGCTGCAGGCCGACGCGCTCGCTGCCGCCTTCGGCGCTGTGCTCGGGCACCAGGCCATACAGGTCGACCGCGCCGGTCAGGTCGCCGGTCGGGCGCTTGGTGATGATGTTGACCACGCCACCGGAAGCACCCGAGCCATAACGTGCCGCTGCAGGGCCGCGCAGCACTTCGATGCGCTCGATCATTTCCGCCGGCACCCAGTTGGTATCGCCGCGGGTATTGCGCTCACCGCTGCGGCCCATGCGCACGGCATCACGCGCACCGATGCGCTTGCCGTCGACCAGGATCAGGGTGTTTTCCGGGCCCATGCCACGCAGATCGATCTGGCGGTTGTTGCCGTACTGGCCCGAGGCACTGTTGCCGGTCAGGTTGACGCCGGGCATGGTCCGCAGCAGCTCGGCGATGTCGTTGGCCGGCGGGCGCCTGGCGATGTCCTCTGCGGTGATGGTCGAGGTACCCAGGGCCTGGCGCGCGATCTGCGAGGCGGTGACGTGCACCGTATCGATATCGGTGGCGTCGGTTTCGGCGTGGGCGGTCAGAGCGCTGCCGGCCAGCAGGGCGGCAACGGCAAGCGCCAGCGGGCGCGGCGAAAGGACAACGGCAGGGGACATGATCAGGACCTTCTGGCAGGGCTACGGGGCCTCTGGCAAAGGGCTTGAGGCAACGACGAGGGGGAGGCGGAGCAGTCCTGCAGCAGGCACCTGCAGCCCGTTCCGTGCGCGCATTCTCCCATCAATGCGATTGATTCTCAAATGCGTTCACTCATTGCCGCAGCGGCGCCGATGTGGTTTGCGCACCGTGCAACCCTGCACCGCGCGTAAACTGGCCGGCTAACCCGCCATCAACCGTATGCCGCCGCGGCCGATACCCGTGGTTTGCCGTACGCAGTCAGAGATCGACGTGGAACCACCCCAATTGGACGATGCCAGCCAGCCGCTGGCCGAGGCCTGGCAGCAGTGCCTGCTGCAGGCCGGCCCTGCCGCCACCGCGCTGCTCAAGGCCGCTGCTACCGATGCCCCACCCGCGCTGGCCCAGCGCTTTTACGAAGTACTGCTGCAGGACACCCGTGCGCGCCGTTTCCTGTCCCACGACCAGGTCAAGCAGCGCCTGCAGCCGGCCATGCAGCGCTGGCTGGCGCAGCTGCTGACCACTGATGCCAGCGGCATCGCCAACACCGTGGCCTCGCAGCGGATCATCGGCGACGTGCACGCCCGCGTCGGCATTCCGGTCGACCTGGTTACCCGCGGTGCGCGCGTGCTCAAGCACGAACTGTTCGTGCGCCTGCGCGACGATGCGCCTGACAGCGACACCGCATTCGCCGCCATCGACTGCCTCAGCGCGATCATGGATATCGCCATGGAAGGCATGACCCTGGCCTACACCCACGCGCGCGAGCGCTCCACCCGTGCCGACGCCGCCTACCGGCTGTTCTCGCTGGTACAGAACGTCGGTACCGAACGCGAGCGCCAGCGCGCACTGCTGCTGGACTGGGAAAACGCCCTGCTCTACGCGTTGGCCGGCCACGTGCAGGCCAGCGACAACGCCAGCCTGGCCACCTCGGAGTTCGGCCTGTGGTTCACCCACAAGGGCATCCCCAGCTTCGGCGAAAGCAGCGAAACGCAGCAGGTGGGCCAGTTGATGGCCCGCATTGATGGCCACCTGCAGCGCGCGAGCGGCGATGCTCCGGCGCAGCGACTGGCGGTGCTGCCGGCCATCCGCGAGGACCTGGCCGCCATCCGCACCCTGATGACACTGCTGTTCGAGCGCATCGGCGAACTGGATGCCGGCAGCGACGCGCTGACCAACCTGCTCAACCGTCGCTTCCTGCCCACCGTGCTGCGCCGGGAAATCGAGCTGGCCACACGCAACCGCACACCATTCTCGCTGCTGCTGCTCGACCTGGATCACTTCAAGGCAATCAACGACGGCCACGGCCACGATGCCGGCGACCGCGCGTTGCAGCACGTCGCCGGCCTGCTCGGCCAGCTCACGCGCGGCAGCGACTACCTGTTCCGCTATGGCGGCGAAGAATTCGTGGTGGTACTGGTGGCTGCCAGCGAATCGCAGGCGACCGTGATCGCCGAGAGCCTGCGGCGGCAGATCGCACAGTCGCCGGTGGCACTGGCCAACGGCCAGGTGCTGGCACTGACCGCCAGCATCGGCGTGGCCGGCCACGACGGCCATCCGGACTACGAGCGGCTGATGGCCCGTGCCGACGCGGCAATGTACGAGGCCAAGCGCAGCGGCCGCAACCGCGTGGTGGTGGCCAGTGCGGACCTGCAGGAAGCGCCGGGACGGCGCGCACTGCAGCGATGACGGCAGGACAGGTAGAGTCGACCGCGGGTCGACTATCGCGCGCACCGCGGGGTTTTTCGCACGCAGGGCGAAGAGCAGTCGACTGACAGTCGACTCTACTGACAGCCGGCACTACCGATACGGCCGCCGGCCGCTGCTTTCACCGCCACCACCCGCCACGCTGCCCACCAGAGCAGCGCCAGCAACGCGATGCCCGCCCCCAACAGGCATACCGCCGGCCAGCCATGGCGCGCCTGCATCCACGGCCCGGCCGCTGCACCGGCACCACTGCCCGCCGCATAGAACAGCATGTACAAAGCCACCAGGCGTCCATGCTGTTCAGCCGGCGCGCGCAGCAGCAATGCCTGGTTAGATACGTGCAGTGCCTGCCCACCCAGGTCGAGCACAATCACGCCCAACAGCAGCAACGACAGCGACTGCGGCAGGCCCAGCAAGGGCCACCACGCAACCAGCATCAACAACAGCGCACCGACGCTGACCGGATGCGCGAAACCACGGTCCATCCAGTGCCCTACCCGCGCCGCCAGCAGCGCACCGATCACCCCGGCCAGGCCCAGTGCACCGATGGCGGCGGTCGACCAATGCAGCGGTGGCGCCGAGAGCGGCAAGGGTGCCGCCGCCCAGAACACATTGAGGCCGGCAAACAGCAGCAGTGCCAGCGGCCCACGCTCGCGCAGCGTTCGATCGCGGCGCAGCATGCCCAGCATCGAGCCCAGCAGCTCGCGCCAGCGTGGGGGAACCGACGGCACCGGTACTGCGGGCAGGCGCCGCCACAGCAGCGCCGCCAACCCCGCCATCACCATCGCTGACAACAGGTAGACCATCTGCCAGCCAAAGGCCGCCGCCACCGTACCGGACACCACGCGCGCCAGCAGCAGGCCGATGAACACGCCGCCCTGCACCACACCGACCACGCGACCGCGCTGCTCGGGCGGTGCCAGCATGGCGGTATAGGCGATCAGGCCCTGGGTCAGCGCCGTGCCCAGCAAGCCGGCCAGCAGCATGCCCGACAACAGCCAGCCCGCCGTGCGTGACGCTGCCAGCCACAGCAGCGCCAGCACCAATGCGATCAACTGCAGCCGCAGCAGGCGTCGCCGGTCACCACGGTCCGCCAGCGGCAGCAGGCCAAGCAACGCCAGCACGCTACCGGCCTGGGTAGCAGCCAGCACAGCGCCGGCCACGGCCCGGTCCAGCGCAAAGGCGCGTGCAAGCTGATCCAGCAGCGGCTGCGCGTAGTAGACGTTGGCGACGCTGGCGCCGGCGGCAACCGCAAGCAGGACCAGCAGCGGGCGGGGAAGCGATGTGGCACTCATGACGTGGTTGCAATTTGAAACTTGATGCAGGCTACTGCCATTGGTTTTAAACTGCAACCACATCAGAGAGGTCCACCATGCACGCCGACAGCCCCTGCCCCGTCGCCCGCAGCGCCGATCTGCTCGGTGACCGTTGGGCGCTGCTGGTCATCCGTGATGCCTTCGATGGCGTCACCCGTTTCGGTGATTTCCAGCGCAGCCTCGGCGCGGCCCGCAACATCCTCAGCGACCGCCTGCGCCGGCTGGTAGAGGCCGGCATCCTGCAGCTGCAGCCGGCCTCCGATGGATCGGCCTACCAGGAATACGTGCTCACCGCCGCTGGCCAGGAACTGTTCCCGCTGCTGGTCGCGCTGCGCCAGTGGGGTGAACGCCATCGCTTCGAGGCCGGTGAAGCCCATTCACAGCTGATCGAATCGGCGACGCGGCGGCCGCTGCCCTACATGCAGCCGCGCGGGCGCGACGGCCAGCCACTTCAGCCCACCGCCACCCGCGTGCGCAAGCTCAGGGACGGCGGGCGCGACACCTGATCCGCCCATTCGCGCACACAGACGAACACCCGCGCCGGTTAGCATCGGGTCTTTCCGCCACTGGATGCCGCCGATGTCGCGCGATCGCCCTTCCCTGCTGACCGCCCTGCTGTTACCGCTGCTGGCCTGCGCCACAGCAACCACGCAGGCCCGCGAGGTTGCCGCGCCCGCCGACCACGTGCAGGCCGATGGCCCCTATGTGTTCCGCCAGGGCGACCAGCTGCAGGCCAAATGGATCTGCGACGACAAGGTCGAGTCGCACACGCTTGCCACGCAGGCCGCAGGTACCGACATCGCCCCGCGCTGCGGCTACGAGCACACGGTGCACGTGGCTGCCCCGAATGCGCCTTCGGTTTCCGTGCTGCCGGCCGTGCCGCGCATCGTTGCGCTGTCCGACATCCATGGCCAGTACGGGCTGCTGGTGCGCCTGCTGCGCGCCCACCAGGTCATCGATGCCCAGGATCGCTGGGCGCTGGGCAAGGACACGCTGGTCATCGCCGGCGATGTGTTCGACCGCGGCCCGCAGGTGACCGAGGCCTTCTGGCTGCTGTATGGCCTGCAGCAGCAGGCGGCCGCCGCCGGCGGCGCGGTGCACTTCGTGCTCGGCAACCACGAAACCATGGTGCTGTACGACGACCTGCGCTACGTCAACCCGAAGTACCTGCGCAGCGCGCAGCTGCTCGGCCGCAGCTACCCGCAGCTGTACGGTGCCGATTCGGTGATCGGGCAGTGGCTGCGCACCCGCCCGGTGCTGCTGAAGATCGGCGACACCCTGTTCCTGCACGGCGGCATTTCGCCCGAGGCAGTGCAGCTGGCGCTGGACCCGGCGCGCACCAATGCGGCCTACCAGGCGTCACTGGGCCTGCCAAAGGCCGAAGTAAAGGCCGACCCGGCCACCGCACCGCTGTATGACGGCAAGACCAGCCCGATCTGGTACCGCGGCTACTTCGATGGCCGCCTCGACACCGCGGGGGTGCAGACCGTACTCGACCGCCTGCAGCTCAAACGCATCGTGGTCGGCCACACCTCGATGCCACACGTCAGCAGCTTCCATGGCGACCGCGTGATCGCCATCGACAGCAGCATCAAGAACGGCGAGAACGGCGAACTGCTGTTCATCGAAAATGGCAGGCTCAGCCGTGGCCTGCTGGATGGCTCGCGGGTGCCGTTGGCGCCGGGTGAGCCGGGCCTGCAGGACTGAATGAAGGAACAGCGCGACGGCACCGGGCGGCGGCGGCGCGCTCCACCTTCACCCGGTTTGCGGCTACCCTCGGCAGCCGAGAGAGGCCCACCCCGTCCATCCGGTGGGCCTGACCGTTACAGGAGCCCCCGCGCATGCGCGTTCTGATTGCTGAAGACGACCCGGATATCGCCTCCGGCCTGTGCGCCTCGCTGCGCCGGCAGGGGCACGTGGTTGACCACGTCGACAACGGCGCGCACGCCGACGCGGCACTGGGCTCGACCCAGTACGCATTGCTGGTGCTGGACCTGGGCCTGCCTCAGCTGGATGGCCGCGATGTGCTGCAGCGCCTGCGTCAGCGCGGCGATGGCCTGGCGGTGCTGGTGGTGACCGCCCGCGACGGCCTGGCCGAGCGCGTGCGCGTGCTCGACCTGGGCGCCGATGACTACCTGGTCAAGCCGTTCGCGCTGGACGAGTTCGAAGCACGCGTGCGTGCGCAGCTGCGGCGGGTCACCAGCAATGGCAACCCGGACCTGCGCATCGGCCGCCTGCGTATCGATCTGGCCGGGCACCGGGTGTGGATCGACGACCAGTCGCTGGAACTGACCGCGCGCGAGTTCGGCCTGCTGTCGGCACTGGCGGTACGCGCCGAGCGCATCGTGTCGCGCGCGCAACTGGTGGAAGCGCTGTGCGACTGGGGCCAGGACCTCACCGACAACGGCCTGGACATCGCCCTGCACCGCCTGCGCCGCAAGCTGCAGCCCGGCGGCATGGGCATCCGCACCGTGCGCGGGCTGGGCTACATGCTGGAAGACGCGCAGGACGACAGCGCCCCGTGATCAGTGGACCACCCAGCCTGCGCCGGCGCCTGCTCGCCTTTCTGGCGTTGCCGATGCTGGGCCTGCTCACCTTCAATACGATCCTGGCCTACTACGTTGCGCTGGACTATTCCAACCGCATCCACGACCGCAACCTGATCGACGATACGCATTCGTTCGCGCAGATGCTGAGCACCATGCCGGTGACCAGCGACCTGTCTCCGCAGGCGCGCTTCCTGATCGAGTACGACCCCGACGGCCATCGCTACTTCAACGTCGACAGCAGCCGCGTGGGTACGCTCAGCGGCAATGCAGACTTCAGCCCGTACGCCCCTTCGCAGGACTGCACCGGTGTGCATCCGGCGCTGTACGACGGCAACCTCAATGGCCAGCAGGTGCGCATGGCCACCGTCTGCACGCAGGCGATGAACGATCCGCAGGACCAGCTGGCGGTGACCGTGGCCGAGAGCATGGCCGACCGCCGGCAGCGTGCGCGCGAGATCCTGATGATCATCATCCCGCTGATGACCATGCTGGCGCTGGGTACCGCAGCGCTGGTCTGGTTCGGCGTGACCTATGGCCTGCGTATCCTGACCCCGCTGAGGACCCGCCTGGCCCAGCGCCGCGGCGAACTGGCGCCGATCTCCGATGCCGACGTGCCCGAGGAGATCCAGCCACTGATCAGCACCATCGACGATCTGTTTGCCCGCCAGGCGGAAATGATCACCCTGCAGAACCGTTTCATCGCCGATGCCGCGCACCAGCTGCGTTCGCCGCTGGCGGGCATGGCCCTGCACGTGGACCAGGCGCTGGCACATGGCGACCCCGATACAGTGCGCGAGGCGCTGCAGCACATCCGCCGGCTCAACCAGCGCACCGCGCGGGTCAGCACCCAGCTGCTGGCACTGAGCCGGGCGCAGACCGTGCCCGATACCGTAGAGGCACTGGACCTGTGCGAGCTGGTACCGCAGTGGGTCGGCATGCGCGTACCGGAGGCGATCCGCGATGGCATCGATCTGGGCTACCGCGGCAGTCCCCATCCGCTGCGTGTACTGGGCAACGGCGCCATGCTGCAGGAAGCGCTGGACAACCTGATCGACAACGCCCTGCGTTATGCCGGCCGCAATGCAACCGTCACGGTGGGCGTGCACGCGCTGGACGACAATGATGTCGAACTGTATGTGGAAGACAACGGCCCTGGCGTGCCCGACGACGTGATGCCACGGCTGGGCGAGCGCTTCTTCCGGGCGCCGGGCACCGCTGCCAGCGGCACCGGCCTCGGCCTGGCCATCGCGCACGAGGCGGTGGAGCACTTCGGCGGCCGCCTGAGCTTCCTGAACCGCCCAGGTGGCGGACTGAAAGTCGCCATCACGCTGCCGCTGCTGAAGGCGCCCTGACCCGGCCCGGGGCGCTGAAAGGCTGGCGAAAATCGCGCTTGCGATCCTGCCATCCCCACTGCCGTCCCGGAGCCGCCAGGTGACCGAATCGCACGACTTCTTCCTTCCCGGTGGCCCACAGGGCGTGCTGCTGGTCCATGGCCTGACCGGCACCCCGGCGGAAATGCGCATGCTGGGCAAAGGGCTGAACAACGCCGGTTTCACCGTGCACGGCGTGCAGCTGCCCGGCCATTGCGGCAGCGTGGATGACCTGCTGGCGACCACCTGGGAACAGTGGTACCAGGGCGTGGAAGATGCGGCGGCAACCCTGCGCGGCAAGGTCGACCAGCTGTTCGTCGGCGGCCTGTCGATGGGCGCGGTGCTGTCGCTGGCACTGGCTGCACGTCGCCCCGAGTGGGTGTCCGGGGTCGGCGTGTACGGCGCCACCTTCCGCTATGACGGCTGGAACATCCCCGCCGTGGCCCGCTTCTCGTTCCTGCTGCCGTGGTTCAAGCGCTTCAACATCGGCCGCGACCGCATGTTCATGGAAGAACCGCCGTACGGCCTGCGTGACGAGCGCCTGCGTGCACAAGTCAGTGCCGCCATGCTGTCCGGCGACAGCGCCGCCGCCGGCCTGCCGGGCAACCCCTGGCACGCCCTGGCCGAAATGCGCGCCCTGAGCAACTGGACCCGCCGCCACCTGCACCAGGTCACCGCGCCGTGCCTGGTGATGCACGCCCGCGAGGACGACGTGGCCAGCATGGGCAACGCCGAGCTGGTGATGTCGCGGGTCAGCGGCCCGAAGGAACTGGTGGTGCTGGAAGACAGTTACCACATGATCACCATCGACCGCGAACGCCGCGATGTGATCCGCCGCAGCGCGCGCTTCTTCACCGAAATCGGTGAACGCACGGGCGTGCTCAAGGCGGTGGCCTGACATGGGGGCGCTTGCCACGCTGCTGTGGCTGGCCAATGTCGTGCTCGATACCGGTGGCCAGCTCGCCTTCAAGGCCGCCGCCAGCGACCCGCAGGAGGGCGAAGGACTGCAGCGCTGGAAACACATGCTCAGCCGTCCCTGGCTGTGGATCGGCATCGCCTGCTACGTGCTTGAGTTCGTCGCCTGGATCGCGTTCCTGTCGCTGGTGCCGCTGTCCAAGGGCGTGCTGCTGGGCTCGATCAACATCGTCGCGCTGATGATCGCCGGCCGTTTCCTGTTCCGCGAGAAACTCACGCCGCTGCGGGTGACCGGCATGCTGCTGGTCACCGCCGGCGTAGCCGTGGTGGGGGCCGGCTCATGAGGCGCCTGTATGTGATCGGCTTCCCGCTGCTGATGGCGTTCGACACGCTGGCCCAGCTGTGCTTCAAGTACGCCGGTGACGCCGCGTTGCCGGTCGAGGCCAACACCGCCTGGCTGCTGCGCGTGCTGTCGCAGCCGTGGGTTTACGGCGCCATCCTCGGCTACGTGGGTGCATTCTTCACCTGGATGAGCCTGCTGCGCCATGCGCCGATCGGTCCCGCCTTTGCTGCCTCGCACCTGGAAGTGATCAGCGTGCTGCTGCTGTCGGCGTGGCTGTTGAACGAGCCACTGACCCTGCACCATCTGCTCGGTGCGGTACTGATCGTGGCCGGCATCGTCTGCCTCGGCCGCGCCGAGGCGGACGACCCGCACAGCCCTGCCGAAAGCACCCCGTGAGCGCGCTGCGATGAGCCTGTTCGCGCGCGAACTGCCACCAACCGCCGGCCTGCCGATGCAGGCCAGCGATTTCCTTCCCGGTGGCGGCGACCTGCGTGACATCCTGGCCAGCCAGCTCGGCACACCGCCGCTGCAGCTGACCTGTTCCGGCACGCACGCGCTGCTGATCGCCCTGCGCACGCTGCGCAAGCGTGCGCCAAAGCGCGACACCGTGATCATGCCGGCCTATACCTGCCCACTGGTGCCGATCGCGGCGCACAGCCTGGGCCTGCGCGTGCAGTTGTGCGATACCCGGCGCGGTCATTTCGACTTCGACCCCGGCCAGCTCAAGCGGCTGGCCGATGCGCGCACGCTGGCGATCCTGCCCACCCACCTGGGCGGGCGCATTGCCGATGTCGAGCTGGCCTGCGAAGTCGCCCGCAACGCCGGCGCCTGGGTGATCGAAGATGCCGCGCAGGCACTCGGCGCACGGGTCGGCAACAGCAGTGTCGGCCTGCGCGGCGATATCGGATTCTTCAGCCTGGCCGCCGGCAAGGGCCTGAGCCTGCATGAAGGCGGCCTGCTGGTCAGCCGCGATGACGAACTGCGTGCTGCGCTGGCCGAACATGCCGTCCAGCACGTTCGCTCCAGCCTGCGCTGGGAGCTGCTGCGCAGCGTGCAGTTGCTGGGCCTTGCTACCTGCTATCGCCCTTCGCTGCTGTCACTGGTGTATGGCAATCCACTGCGCAACGCGCTTCAGCGTGGCGATCTGGAAGATGCGGTCGGTGACATTTTCCCGCTGGATATCCCGCAGCACCGGGTCAGCCAGTGGCGGCAGAACATCGGCGCGCATGCCGCGCGGCGCTTGCCGGCATTCCTTCAGGCCGGTCGGCTGCGTGCGTTGCAGCTGCGGGTGCAGCTGGCACAGCTGCCCGCCGTTGAGGTGGTCGATGGGCTGGCCGGTAGCGGTGGCACCTGGCCACTGTTGATGCTGCTGCTGCCCAGCCAACGCGCCCGCGATGCGGTACTGAAGGACTTGTGGCCACGCGGGCTTGGCGCCAGCCGCATGTTCATCCATGCCCTGCCCGGCTATGCCTACCTGCGCGGCATCGTGCCGCAGGACGACATGCCCAACGCACGCGACTTCGCCGCACGCATGCTGACCCTCGGCAACAGCGCCTGGCAGACCCGTGAAGAGACCGCCGAAATACTGCGGGCACTGGCCCGCGCGTGACGCCAGGACGCACGGATGGAGTGCGCCCCGCGCATTCATCCATGCACCTTCCTGAACGCTTTCCGCGCCCTGCAATGCAGGCTTTCAACAGGAAAGGAACGAGAAAGGCTGCCTGCCTACATTGAGCCTGCCCCGGCATCGCGCCGGACGTTCCTTTCATCGACGGACCTGCCCATGCACTGGAGCATCCTGTGTGACTTCGACGGCACCATCAGCCTCGAAGATGTCATCGACTCGCTGCTGGAGAAATACGGCCAGCCGGGCTGGCAGGAACTGGAAGACCAGTGGAAGGCGGGAAAGATCGGCTCGCGCGAATGCATGCAGGGCCAGGTCAGGCTGCTGAAGCTGGACCCGGCCACGCTCGACGCCCACCTGGACCAGGTGCAGATCGATCCAGGCTTTGCCGCCTTTGTCAGCCGTGCCGAACAGCTGGGCGTGCCGCTGCGCATCGTCAGCGACGGCCTGGACCATGCGATCCACCGCATCCTCGCCAACCACGGCCTGTCGCGACTGCCGGTGGTGGCCAACCACCTGCGCTGGTGCGATGACCACTGGGAACTGGAATCGCCCTACCAGGCCGAAGGCTGCCGCAGCGGCACCTGCAAGTGCACCTGCGCTGCGCAGGCGCGCGCCAACGAAGCACCGCGTGTGCTGATGATCGGCGATGGCAGTTCGGATTTCTGCGTCTCCGAAGATGCCGACTTCGTGTTCGCCAAGCGTCGCCTGATCACCCATTGCACCCATGCCGGCATCGAGCATGCCGCAATCGATACCTTCCACGATGCAATCGCACTGCTGCCGCGCTTGCTCGATGGCAGCCTGCTGCAGCCACGTCGTATCGACGCCAGCCCGCAGCCCGCCGTACTGCCCCTGCTGCTGGCCACCGCCTGAGCACTCCCTTCCAAGCACGCCCCCGCTACCTCTTTCGAACGTCCTTCACGGAACCGAACTGCATGAACATTTTTGACAAGAACGCCGACGCCGCCGCCTCCGACGCGCAGCTGCTGGCCGACGAAGCCCGCTACAGTTCCTTCGGCGATACCGTCCACTACGTCGACCCGCCGAAGATCTTCCAGCGCGGCGAAGGCAGCTACATGTTCGACGGTGCGGGCGTGCCCTACCTCGACCTGCAGATGTGGTACTCGGCCTGCAACTTCGGCTACAGCAACAAGCGTCTGAACGATGCGCTGAAGGACCAGATCGACACCCTGCCGCAGGTCGCCAGCCAGTACCTGCACCCGACCCGCGTGCAGCTGGCCAAGACCATTGCCGTGGACATGCACGAGAAGTTCGGCCTCGACGGCCGCGTGCATTTCAACGTCGGCGGCGCGCAGGCCATTGAAGACTCGCTGAAGATCGTGCGCAACGCGCGTGGCGGCAAGAGCCTGATGTTCGCCTTCGAGGGTGGTTACCACGGCCGTACCCTGGGTGCGTCGTCGATCACCTCCAGCTACCGCTACCGCCGCCGCTACGGCCACTTCGGCGAGCGCGCGATGTTCATTCCGTTCCCGTACCCCTTCCGTCGCCCGAAGGGCATGACCCCGGACGAGTATTCCGACCATTGCGTGTGGCAGTTCGAGCGCCTGTTCGAAAGCGAATACAACGGCGTGTGGGATCCCAAGGTCGGCCAGGCGGAGTACGCCGCGTTCTATGTCGAGCCGATCCAGGGCACCGGCGGCTACGTCATCCCGCCGCGCAACTTCTTCACCGGCCTCAAGCGCGTGCTGGACAAGTACGGCATCCTGATGGTCGTCGATGAAATCCAGATGGGCTTCTGGCGCACCGGCAAGCTGTGGGCCATCGAGCACTTCGGCGTGACCCCGGACGTGCTGGTGTTCGGCAAGGCGCTGACCAACGGCCTGAACCCGCTGTCGGGCCTGTGGGCGCGCGAAGAGCTGATCAACCCGACCGTGTTCCCGCCGGGCTCCACCCACTCCACCTTCAACTCCAACCCGCTGGGCACCCGCCTGGGCCTGGAAGTGCTGAAGCTGGGCAAGGAAATGGATTACGAGCGCACCGTGCCGGAAAAGGGCGCGTACTTCCTCGATGGCCTGCGTGGCCTGCAGAAGCGCCACCCGGAAATCGGCGACGTCGACGGCCTGGGCCTGGCCCTGCGCGCGGAAATCTGCCAGACCGACGGCTACACGCCGAACAAGGAACTGCTGGACCGCATGGTCGACATCGGCCTGGCCGGTGACCTGCTGCACGACGGCAAGCGCATGGGCCTCGTGCTCGACGTGGGTGGCTGGTACAAGAACGTGATCACCTTCGCGCCGTCGCTGGACATCAGCTACGAAGAGATCGACCTGGCGATCACCCTGCTTGACCAGGCGCTGACCAAGGCCAAGGGCTGAGGTCCGATGCGCTGCCGGTTCCCGTGCCGATGGAAATGACGTCACGCGCATCCAGCACCGCGCTGGAACCGGCCGCGCTGCTGGAGGGCTTCCTGGCCCACCCGCCGCTCGGGTTCGAGGCAGGCCGCCTTCCCAGCGGCCTGCCGACCTTCCGTGCGCCGCTGGATCTGACCACCACCATGGACGACGACCTGCGCGGCAAGCTGCTTGGCCTGCCGCTGTCGCGCCTGTGGCGGCCATGGATCACCTGGAAGACCCGCTTCGTCGGTGCCACCAGCACCGAGTACACCCCGCTGCCCGCGCACGTCGCACCAGAAGCATTGGCTGAGGACGTGACGCGTCACGCGATCGGCGATACCCGCCTGCTGGTGGTCAAGGACCTGGCGATCGATTCGCCGCTGCTGGACGACGCGGCCAACGCACACAGCGGTGCCTTCCTGCAGGCATTGCTGGCACGCGGCTTCGTCGAACTGGAAGGCATGCCGCTGGCCTGGGTGGCGATCGATTTCGATTCGATCGATGGCTATCTCGGCCGCCTGTCGTCTTCGCGCCGCAAGAACATCCGGCGCAAGCTGCGCTCGCGCGACGACCTGCAGATCGACTGCATCGCCACCGGCGATCCGGCCCTGGCCGACCCGCAGCTCCAGGCCGAACTGTATGCCTTGTACCTGGGCGTGTACGCGCAGAGCGCGGTGCATTTCGACCAGCTCGACCTGCCCTACTTCCAGCATCTTCTGGCCGACAGCCAGGGCCAGGGACGGATGTTCCTGTACCGCCACCAGGGCCAGCTGATCGGCTGGAACCTGTGTTACGTGCATGCGGGCAAGCTGGTGGACAAGTACATCGGCCTGGCCTATCCGCAGTCCCGCGAGCACAACCTGTACGCGGTGAGCTGGATGCACAACCTCGAATACGCGCTGCAGCACAGCCTGAGCCACTACGTGGCCGGCTGGACCGATTCGCGGATCAAGGCCGAATTGGGTGCCAGCTTCACCTCCACCCGGCATGCGATCCACGCCCGTTCCCCGCTGCTGCGCGCCGCCCTGCGCAGGCTGGCCCCGTACCTGCAGGGCGAACCGGACGGAGGCGGTTGAACGATGCCATTGCGTTCACCGCTGATCCTGGACCTGGACGGTGGCGTGCTGCCGCTGCCCCAGGCGCAGACCCTGGCCCTGCCGCAATGGCACGATCCACTGCGCTTCGCCTGCAGCAATGCCACCCTCGACCGTTTCGCCGCTGAAGTGCTGGCACCGCTGCCGGCCCAGCTCGGCACGGTGATGCTCGGCAGTGGCGACTTCCACCACCTCAGCCTGCCGCTGCTGCAGCGCATGCGCACGCAGGCGCCGTTCCAGCTGGCGGTGCTGGACAACCATCCGGACAACATGCGCTTCCCGTTCGGCATGCACTGCGGGTCGTGGGTGAACGCCGCCAGCAAGCTGCCGCAGATCTCGCACATCCACGTGCTCGGCATCACCTCCAGCGACATCGGCCTCGGCCATGCCTGGGAGAACCACTGGCGCCCGCTGATCGGCGGTCGCCTGACCTACTGGTGCATGGACGTGGACGTGGGCTGGGGGCATCGCCTCGGCATGGGCCACGCCTTCCGCCGTTTCGAGCATCCCGAAGCGCTGGTGGCCGCGTTCGCCGCCGAGCAGGCGAAGTCACCGCAACCAACCTACCTGTCGATCGACAAAGATGTGTTCGCCGAGGACGTCGCCCGCAGCAACTGGGACCAGGGCCGCTTCCAGCTGGAACACGCACTGGTGGTGATCGAAGCGCTGCGCGCCGGCGGCCTGGTCGGCAGTGACATCACCGGCGAAGTGTCGCTGGCTCACTACCAGAGCCGCTTCAAGCGCTGGCTGTCGTCGCTGGATGGCCAGCCTGACGTCAGCGCCGGGGATCTGCCGGTGTGGCAGGCCCGGCACCAGCAGGTGAACCGCGAACTGCTGGCGGCGATGGCCGCTGTGCCGACCGCCTGCTGACCGCGTCGGTCATGCCGGCCGTTGGCCGGCGTGGCTTCGGTAGAGCCGGCCGCTGGCCGGCAATGCCAACCAAGGTTGGCAACTACCAGACCCAGGCAGCGTCGGTCGTGCCGGCCGCTGGCCGGCAACCTCATTGTTCCCGGGCTCACGGGGATGCCGGCCAGCGGCCGGCACTACACTGGACGCCTGCCCCAGGAGCCCTCGCCATGCCCCAGACCGTCATCCCCCAGCTGCGCATGCGCCACGCCGACACCACCCTGCCGTTCTACGTGCAGGGACTGGGCTTCGTGGTTGACTGGGAACACCGCTTCGAACCCGGCTTCCCGCTGTTCGCCCAGCTCACCCGCGACGGCCAGACGATCTTCCTCACCGAACACAGCGGCGACTGCGAGGTCGGCGGCGCGGTGTACTTCATCGTCGAGGACGTCGACGCCCTGCACCGCGCCTTCAGCGCCGCAGGCGTCCCCATCGAACAGCCGCCGCATGACACCGAATGGGGCAGCCGCGAGATGCTGCTGCGTGACCCCGACGGCAACCGCCTGCGCTTCGCCACCGACGCGAGCTGAACCGGGCGGCCTTGAGTCGAATATACGAAGCATATACGCTTCGTATATCCACTCCTTCAGGACCGCCCATGGGCATCGTCAACATCGATGACACCCTGCACGACCAGCTGCGCCGTGCCTGCACCGTCTCCAGCCGCTCGATCAACGCCCAGGCCAACTTCTGGATCCGGGTCGGCATGCTCTGTGAGCTGAACCCGACGCTGAGCTTCCAGGACATCGTCGCCAGCGAGCTGCGCGCGGCCGGCGTGCAGCCCCCGTTGCTGCCGCCGGGCCAGGTCTGAGCCAATGGGCATCATCAAGCGCCCCGACGAGATCGCGCTGATGGCCGAATCGGGTCGCCTGCTGGCGCAGGTGTTCGCCGCGCTCGACCAGCTGCCGTTGCAGGGCCGCAGCACGATGGAGATCAACGATTTCGTCGAACGCATGATCGTCGATGAACTGCAGGCGAGGCCGGCCAGCAAGGGCCAGTACGGCTTCCCGTACGTGCTCAACACCTCGATCGACAACGTTGTCTGCCACGGCGTACCCAGCACCACCGACGTGCTGCGCAACGGCCAGATCGTCAACCTCGACATCACCCTGGAGAAGAACGGCTACATCGCCGACTCCAGCACCACCTACCGGGTCGGTGAGGTCGACTACGCCGCGCGCAGGCTGGTGCAGACCACCTACCAGGCGATGTGGAAAGGCATTGCCGCCGTGCGTCCTGGTGCGCGCCTGGGCGACATCGGCCACGCCATCGCCCGCCACGCGCGCAGCCACGGCTACAGCGTGGTGAAGGAATACTGCGGCCACGGCATCGGCCAGGAGATGCACGAGGAACCGCAGATCCTGCACTACGGCCATCCCAACACCGGCATGGTGCTGGAAGAAGGCATGGTGTTTACCATCGAACCGATGCTCAACCAGGGCAAGCCGGCCATCCGCCAGCAGCCGGACGAATGGCCGGTGTACACCCGCGACGGCAAGCTGTCGGCGCAGTTCGAGCATACGGTGGCGGTCACCCGCACCGGCGTGCGGGTACTGACCCTGCGCCCCGGCGAGACGCCGTTGTGCGCGGTGGATGCCGCCTAGAGTGGCCGTTGCTGCATCCCGGCACCCTCGTGCACGGCGCGCTTCCGTGCCGTCAGCGGTTCGCGTACCCGCTGTGCCACATAGCCGACGCTGGCTGCGAGAATGAAGGTGTAACCAAGGAGTTCGGTGGTCTCCTCGATGGTGTTCTTGAACACGCGGATGTACTGGTCACCCAGCAGTCCGGTCCACAACGACGTCATGCCGATCAGACGCGAATAGAACAGCAGCAGAACCAGGCCGATCGTCATCACGGTACCCGGCCGGGATACGAGAAAACGCACCAGCGCCGGCATGGCCCGGCGCCAGTCGCGGCTGGCCCAGGCCAGTGAACCGATGATCAGCACGGCCACCGGGTACTTCCAGAAGCCGTGTGCGATCAGGTCCAGCGCCTCATCCATTTCACGCAGGAGCATGCAGGCGAACAGCGCGGCCGCCAGAACGGCAAAGGCCCGATCATCGGCACGTCGCAATGCAAGCCGGGCGAAGGCAGCCACGCTGGCGACCAGGAAGCCTTCCTGGGTCAGTTCGACCAGCGACCACTCGCCGACTGCATTGCCCAGCCAATGGATGTCGAGCCAGGCCAACGCAGGCGGAAGCGCCATCATCAGGCCGAACAGGAAGGTGCGCCCCAGGTGGGACAGGAGCAGCTGTAGATTGTCTTTCATGCAACACCGATGCCGCGCCGTGGCGGTCGTACAACGAGAACACAGGCGACCGGGGGGCTGCCGAACGACGGCATGCGCGGCGGGGTCGCGACCAGGCGCGCATTATCCGCGCTGTATCCGGCCACGTGAACCGTACCGGTGGAACACATACGCAACACCGGCGTACGTCACGCACTCATGGCGATAAAGGACGCAGCAGCAACAACGTCGCCAGGCAGAACATGAAGATCGCCACGCCTGCATCCAGCACACGCCAGGCGCCTGGCCTGCGGAACACCGGCTGCAACAGGCGCGCGCCATAGCCCAGCGTGCAGAACCAGACCACGCTGGCAATGCAGGCACCGGCGGCGAAGGCCCAGCGCAGATCGCCCGGGTAACGCGTGGACAGACTGCCCAGCAGCACCACGGTATCCAGATAGACGTGCGGGTTGAGCAGGGTGAAGGCCAGGCAGGTCAGCAGTACCTGCCGTCCGCTGCCGCCCTGCGCCTCGGCGGCGGCCAGCGCACTGCCACCGCGCCATGCGCGCAGCCCCGCCTGCAGGCCATACCAGAGCAGGAAGCCCGCACCACCGAAGCGCAGCACCTGCAGCAGCAGCGGCCACTGCAGCACCAGCGCGCCCATGCCGCCGACGCCGGCCAGGATCAGCACGATGTCCGCGCCGGCGCAGGCCAGCACCACCCTGCCCACGTGGAGCTGCTGCAGGCCCTGGCGCAGCACGAAGGCGTTCTGCGCACCGATGGCGATGATCAGGCCGGCACCTGCGAACAGGCCGGCGGCGGTAGCGGCGATCCACATCAGGACAGGCCAGGCAGCGAGGGGACGCGCAGGGTGCGGCCGCCGACCCTGTTTAGACAATCTGATTTTTCTTTATCCTGTGCAGGAAAACTGAAGAGGCACCGGCATGGATCTGGTACATCCACAACTGGCCGCGTTTGCTGCGGTGCTGGAAGAAGGCAGCTTCGAGGCCGCGGCACGCCGCCTGTCGATCAGCCCATCGGCCCTGTCGCAACGGATCAAGGCGCTGGAGGACCGGCTTGGCCAGGTACTGGTGGTACGTCAGGCACCGTGCCGGCCCACCGCCGCAGGCGAAGCGCTGCTGCGCCGGGTCCGGCCGATGCAGGCGCTGGAGGCCGAGGCATTGGCCGAGCTGCTGCCCGAGCGTGGCAGCGACGCTGCGCGCACGCCGATCCCCCTGGCGGTCAACGACGACTCGCTCGATACCTGGTTCGTACCGGCCATCGCCGACCTGCACCAGCGCCATGGCTACCTGTTCGACCTGCGCATGGATGACCAGGACCATACCCTGCAGCTGCTGCGCGATGGCAGCGTGCTCGGCGCGGTCACTGCCGAAAGCCAGCCGGTGAAGGGATGCAACGTGCACCCGCTCGGCGCGATGCGCTACCACGCCATCGCCTCGCCCGGCTTCGCCCGCCAGTACTTCAGCGACGGCATGCAGGCCGCAGCCCTGGCGCGCGCACCGATGCTGGTGTTCAACCGCAAAGATGAACTGCAGTGGCGCTTCGTGCGGCGCCTGACCCGCGCGCGACTGCAGCCGCCGCTACACTACCTGCCCTCCTCCACCGGTTTCGTCGAAGCCGCCGCGTGCGGACTCGGCTGGGGCATGGCCCCGGAAACCCTGGTCGCGCCCGCCGTGCGCGCCGGCCGCGTGGTGGTACTGGAACCCCGCCGCTGGCTCGATGTGCCGCTGTACTGGCAGCATGCCGCCGTGCGCTCAAGCACGCTGCAGCACATCACGCAGGCGCTGCGCACTGCGGCCAGCGGCACCCTTCGTTGAGGACAAACCGATGATCGCAGACCCGGGCTTCACGCCGCGCGCACTACCGTTTGCGCACTTCTTCACCATTGGGACGGCATGGGCGTGATCGGCCGACGTACAAGGATGCACCGCGCGAAGGCCGCGCTGGCGTTGACGCTGGCAACCTGCGTGCCACTGGCTGCGCCGGCGCAGACCCTCACCGATGCACCGGCTTTGGACTGGGAACAGGCACGCCAGCGCCTGGAGCAGGTCTCCGATGCACTGGCCGCCGCCGACGCAGCGGTGCGAAACAAGCAGGACCTGCAGGACGCCACGCGCCTGCTGCGCCTGCCGGAGATTACCGGCGAAGTGCGCCGGCTGCAGTTCCAGAAGACCCTCACCCTGCCACTGGGTTCGCTGGCGCCTGTCGCCGAGGCCTATGGCATCGACTCGCCGCTGTCATTCACCGAACGCGACTGGCGTACCCGGCCCGTGGTTACCGCGGTGCTGCCGTTGTACACCGGCGGCGTGATTCCGGCCGCGCAACGTGCCGCCAGCGCCGCCCACGAACAGGCCAGTGCCGAACGCGAAGCACAACGCCAATCGCTGACCGTGCAGCTGGCCCAGGCCTATTTCGGCCAGCGCCTGGCCGAGCAGGCAGTGGATGTGCGGCGCGACGTACGCGATGGCCTGAACCGCCACCTGTCCGACGCAGAGAAGCTGGAACGCGAGGGCTTCGCCACCCGCGCCCAGCGCCTGCAGGCCACCGTGGCCCGCGACAAGGCCGAGCGCGAATACCAGAAAACGGTGAACGACCTGGCCACGCTGAAGGCGGCGCTGGCCACGCTGCTGCGCAGTGGTGGCGAGGTACAGCCGGTGTCGCCGCTGTTCGTGCAGCGCGTGCCGCTGGAACCGGTGGCCAGCTTCGAGCGTACTGCGCAGGCACGCCAGCCGCAGATCGCACGCCTGCGGGCGATGGTGGCACAGGCCGAACAGGGCGTGCGCGTGCAGCAGGCCAAGCTGAAACCGCAGATCTTCGTCTTCGGCCAGTACGACTTCCGCCGCCGCGACGAGATGCTGACCGATCCGGACTGGGCGTTCGGCATCGGCCTGAAATACACCTTCCTGTCGCCGAACTCGCGGCCGGCGCAGATCAGCGCCGCGCGTGCACAGCAGGAACAGGCCGAAGCGGGCCTGCGCGAGGCCGAGAACCAGGTCGCACTGGGCGTGCGCAAGGCCTGGAACGAGCTGGAAACCGCACGCCAGCAGTACGTGCTGCTCGACAGCAGCATCGCCCAGGCACAGGAAAACCTGCGCCTGCAGGAGCTGGCGTTCCGCGAAGGCCAGGCGACTTCGCTGGATGTGATCGACGCGCGGCTCGGCCTCGGCGGCGCCCGTGTCGAGCGCGCACAGGCCGCCTACCAATACGATATTGCGCTGGCACAGTTGCTGGAGGTCAGTGGACAGATGGACCGTTTCGAAGAGTTCCGGCGGCGTGCGGACGAGGTGATCGACCATGAGTGATGTGCTGCACGACGATGCAACGACGCCCCCGGCCAAGCGCCGCCTGGGCCCGATCCTGATAGTGGTGCTGCTGGTCGTGGTGGTGCTCGGCCTGTGGCTGGCCTGGCGCAGCCCGGCCGACCAGATCCAGGGCATGGCCGATGCCGACACCATCAACGTGGCCGCCAAGATCACCGCGCGCGTGGCCGAACTGAAGGTGCGCGAGGGCGACCGCGTGCAGCCCGGGCAGGTGCTGTTCCTGCTCGACAGCCCCGAAGTGGCCGCCAAGGAACAGCAGGCGCACGGCGCATTGGCCGCCGCACAGGCGGTGGCCGACAAGGCCGACGAAGGTGCGCGCAGCGAGGACATCCGCGCCGCCGAAGCCAACTGGAAGCGGGCTGAAGCCGGTGCGACGCTGGCTGAAGCCACCTACCAGCGCGTGCAGAACCTGTTCAACGAAGGGGTGATGACCCGGCAGAAGCGCGATGAAGCGCATGCCCAGGCCACCAGCTCGCGCGAACTGGCGCGTGCCGCCCGCGCGCAGTACGACATGGCCTTGGCCGGCGCACGCGAGCAGGACAAGCGTGCCGCGCAGGGCCAGGTGCAACAGGCACAGGGCGCGGTGGCCGAAGTCAACGCCGCGCGCGTCGAAGTGGAAGGGCGCGCGCCGGTGGCCGGCGAGATCAACAAGCGTATGGCCGACCCGGGCGAACTGGTGCCAGCGGGCTATCCGGTGTTCACCCTGGTCGACATCGACCGCATGTGGGTGGCGATGAACCTGCGCGAATCGCAGATGCAGGGCCTGAAGGTCGGCAGCAAGCTGCAGGGCAGCGTGCCGGCGCTTGGCCAGGACGGCGAGTTCGAGGTTTATTTCATCAATCCGGCCGGTGACTATGCGACCTGGCGGACCACCCGCCAGTCGTCCGGCTACGACGTCCGCAGCTTCGAGGTGCGGGTGCGCCCGGTACGCCGCATCGAGGGCTTCCGCCCCGGCATGAGCGTGCTGTTCGCATGGCCCCAGCACTGAGCCCCGACAGCAGCAGCTTCGCCGCCAGCTGGCGGCGCGAGCTGCGGTCGCTGCGCGGCAACCGCGCCGACCTGCTGCTGGTCACCCTGCTGCCGCTGCTGATGCTGGCCGTGATGGCGTGGATGTTCACGCCCTCGGTGATGCGCGACATCCCGATCGCCGTGGTCGACCTCGACCACAGCAGTGACAGCCGCCTGCTGCTGCGCATGCTCGATGCCAGCCCCGGCGTGCGCATCGCCAGCCAGCCTGCGGACATGCAGGACGCACGTTCGCAGCTGCGTCGGCTGGATGTGTTCGCCATCGTACTGGTGCCGCGCGATGTCACCCGGCAGGCATTGCGTGGACGCCAGGGCACCGTGTTCGCCTATTACAACGCCACCTACATGACCACCGGCCAGTCCGCGGCGCGCGATATCGGCGACGCGGTCTCGGCCTGGAACGCGCGCCTGCTGCGCGAGCGCATCGGCCTGCAGGTCGGCCCGGCCAAGCTGCGTGCGGCACCGATCGCGGTGCAGTCGGACATCCTGTACAACCCAGCGCGCAGCTACGAGCTGTTCCTGCTGCCGCTGATCTTCCCGGCAGTGCTGTCGCTGGTGCTGGCACTTGCGGTGGCCGGCAGCCTCGGCCGCGAGATCCGCGACGGCACCCTGCCCGCCTGGCTGGGCCGCACGCCGTGGCTGGCGATTGCCGGCAAGGTCGCGCCGTACATCCTGCTGTTCTCGCTGTATGGCGCGCTCGGCATCGGTTACCTGGCCTGGCTGCGCGGCGACGGTGTGGCCGGCAGCGTGCTCCTGCTGCTGCTCGCACAACCTCTGTTCTACCTGGCTACTGCCGCCTACGCGTTGTTCTTCGTCGGCGTCACCCGCGACATGGGTACCGCGCTGTCCGCGGTCGGCCTCAGCATCGGTACTGCACTGGCATTTTCCAGCGCCACCTTCCCGGTGCTGGACGGGCCGTTATTCACCCGCGTCTGGCATCAGCTGCTGCCGCTCAGCGCCTATATCAAGCTGCAGACCCAGCAACAGTTCATCGGTTCGCCGCTGCAGGTTTCGGTATGGCCGCTGGCCACGTTGCTGCTGATGTCAGTGGTGGCTGGCGGCATCGGTGGGCTGCGCCTGATCGCCTTCGCGCGTACGCCCGAAGCCGCGCAACCGGCGGGGGCCGACGCATGAGCGCACTGTGGCGCAGCCTGCGGCAGACCCTGATGGCGGTACTGTGCGACCGCTATGCGATCGTAGTGATGGTCGGCGCGGTAATCCTGTACTCGTTCTTCTACCCGGCCGCGTATCGCCACCAGGTGGCCGGCAACCTGCCGGTACTGGTGGTGGATGAAGACCACAGCGCGACCAGCCGCGAGCTGCTGCGAAAGCTCGACGCGTTGCGGGTCGCACGCGTGGTCGGGCAGCCTGCGGACATCGACAGCGCGCGCCAGCAGCTGGAAGCCGGTCATGCCGAAGGCATCGTGCTGATCCCGGCCAACCTGGAGCGCGACATCCTGCGCGGCCATCCGGCCAAGCTGGTGCTGCTCGGCAACGGTGCCTACCTGGGCCGTGCCAGCTGGGTGCTGGGCAGCGTGGCCGATGCACTGGGTGCCTTCGGACGTGATGCCGTGGTCGGCCAGGCCGCCTTCATGGGCGCACCGCAGGCACCACCGGTCACGCTGGTGCAGCGCCCGCTGTACAACACCCAGGAAGGCTACGGCAGCGCCATCGTGCCCGGCGTGGCCGAGCTGATCGTGCACCAGACCCTGCTGATGGGCATCGGCGTCCTGCTCGGTGGCCGTCGTCTCGCACTCGGCCGGCGCCTGCGCTTCGACCTGCCGACCCTGGCCGGTATGGCACTGGGCTTCGGCCTGATCGGCCTGTTTGGCCTGTTCTATTACGCCGGCTTCACCGCCTGGGTGCAGGACTACCCGCGCGGCGGCAATCCGCTGGGCCAGCTGCTGGGCGGCACCTTGTTCATCGCCGCCACCGTGGCCTTCGGGCTGTTCGTCGGCAGCTTTTTCCGCACCCGCGAACGCGCCTTCCAGTACATCATCGCCACCTCGATCCCGCTGTTCTTCCTGGCCAACCTGTCGTGGCCGGCAGTGATGACGCCACAACCGCTGGTCTGGCTGGCGCAGCTGCTGCCCACCACCTCGGGCATCAACCTGATGGTGCGCCTGAACCAGATGGACGCCCGCCTGACCGAAGTCAGCCACGAACTGATCACCCTCACCGTCCTGCTGCTGCTCTACGGCAGCCTCGCCAGCTGGCGCCTCCTCGCAAAAAAGGGGACGGAGGGGATTAAGTCGTAAACGGCCGGTTTGGGCGATTGCGACTTAATCCCCTCCGTCCCCTTTTTCCGTAACGTTCGAGTACTGCGGTGTGGAAGGGGAAGCGGGGACTGGCTGCGATCGATCAGCGGTAGACGCGTTCGCAGCGACGTTCCACCACGCGGTCGCCGTTCTTCTGCTGGCTGTTGCCCTGGATCTGGCGACCGGCTGCACCACCTGCAACGGCGCCTGCCACGGTGGCCAGCTTCTTGCCGTTGCCGCCACCTACCTGGTTGCCGAGCAGGCCACCGATCACGGCGCCGGTAGCGGTACCCGTGATGCGGTTCGGATCGCGCGAGTTGCGCTGCACTTCCACGTTCTTGCAGACCACGCGGCTGCCGTCGTTGAACTTGCGTCCCTCATCGCGCGGGCCATAGGTCTGCGCGCCGGCCACCGACGAAGCTGCCAGCAGGGTGCCCAGCACAAGCAATCGGGTCGAGGTCTTCATGGCCATCTCCTGAGTTCCGGTATGGCGCCAGTGTCCTCCCGCGGTTGGCAACCGGAAGTGAAATGCGCGTGTCCGCCACTTCATCGGCCATGGCACGTTCAGGAAGAAAATCCGCGCCCATCGCGACCAGCCGTCGCGATGGGCGCCGTCTCCCTGCCGGCCTTGCCCTCTTCTAGAACTCTTCCCAACCACCCGCATTGGCCGCCAGCGTCGGCTCGATCCGCGGCGACAGCACCGCGGGCCGGCGCACCGGCGCAACCGATGCCGCCACGGCTGCCAGCGCCGGGCGCACCGCGGCGGCAGCGGTCACCGCCCCCGTGCGGAACACCGAAACCGCCTCGGCCAGCAGGTTGGCCTGCTCCTCCATCGAGCGTGCCGCCGCACTGGCCTCTTCTACAAGCGCCGCATTCTGCTGCGTGGTCTCATCCATCTGCACCACCGCCTGGTTGACCTGTTCGATGCCCGAGCTCTGCTCCTGGGAGGCAGCAGAGATATCGGCCATGATGTCGGTCACGCGCTGCACCGAGGCCACGATTTCGCCCATCGTGGTGCCCGCCTGGCGGACCAGCGCCGAACCGTCGGCGACCTTGCCGACCGAATCCTCGATCAGCCCCTTGATCTCCTTGGCCGCACCCGCCGAGCGCTGCGCCAGCGTACGCACTTCGCTGGCCACCACTGCAAAGCCCCTGCCCTGCTCGCCGGCACGCGCAGCTTCGACCGCCGCGTTCAGCGCGAGGATATTGGTCTGGAAGGCGATGCCATCGATGACGCTGATGATCTCGGCGATCTTCTTCGACGATGCCTCGATGGCCGACATCGTGGTGACCACCTGGCCCACCACTTCACCGCCCTGGGAGGCAACACCATGCGCGCCGATGGCCAATTGGTTGGCCTGCCGTGCATGCTCGGCATTCTGCTTCACGGTGGAGGTCAGTTCCTCCATCGATGCTGCCGTTTCTTCCAGGTTTGCCGCCTGCTGTTCGGTACGCCGCGACAGGTCGGTGTTGCCCGAAGCGATTTCACCTGCGGCCAGATTGATGCTGGAGGCGCTGGACTGGATGCGGCCGACGATCTGCTTGAGCTGGTCGACGGTGGCATTGCAGTCATCACGCATGCGCGCGAACACGCCATGGAAATCACCCTGCATGCGCACGGTCAGGTCGCCGCGCGAGATGGCCTGCAGCAGGGTCGACACCTGCACCAGGTTCTCGTCGGTGGTCTGCATCAGGCGGTTGAGCCCGGCCACCATGTCGCGGAAATCATAGGCGAAGCGATCTTCGTCGCCGCGCAGGCTGAAGTCGCCTGCCGCGGCCGCTGTCGCCAACCGGCGGATCTCGCTGTTGATCGCCGACAGGCTGGACTTGGTTTCGTCCATCGCCTGGGTGATCGCCGCCTTCTCGCCGGGCAGCGGGTCCATGTCCACCGACAGATCGCCGCGTGCGTAGTGTTTCATCACCTCGATCAGCCGGTTCTGTACCTGCACGTGCGATCCAACCAGCGCATTGGTCTCATGCACCATGCGCCCGTAGTCGCCAGGGAATGCGCTTTCATCCATGCGGTAACTGAGGCTGCCGGCATCGTGCTGGCGGGCCAGCTCCCCCTGTGCCGCCATCACCGACTGCAGCTGTGCCTGCATGCGCTGCATCGACTTCAGCAGCTGGGTCACCTCGTCGTTGCCGGTGGCGTCGATGCTGCTGTCCAGGCGGCCACTGGCGATGCCGTCGGCCAGCTTCACCGCTCCTTCCAGCGGGCCGGTCAGGCTGCGGGTGATCGCCCAGGCCGCCAACGTCCCCAGCAACAGGCTCAGTGCCCCGAACGCGATCGACAGGGTGCCGGTCCACGATTCGGTTGCGCGGTACTCTTCGCGGCTGCGTTCGGTCAGTGTTTCCTGGTGGCGCAGCAGGGCCGAAATGGATTCATTCCAGGCCGTTGCCAATCCGTGCTCGGCCAGCAGCTCCTTCGCTGCACCATCGAAATCCCCCGCCTTCATGCGCTCATGCAATTGCTGGGTTGATGCATCGGTGGCCTTGCGGGCCGCCTCGATGCGCGCGACCAGGGTATCGCCCGTAGCGTCACGCGGAATCTTGATGTACTTGGCCCAGATACCGTCATAGGTCCGCGACAACTCCTGGGCACGCTGGTAATCCTTGTCGAACTCGTCACCCCGCTTGATCACCATCAGGCGACGATGCATCAGCACCGCGTTGTTGGTATCAAGCATGTCATTCAACAGGCGCATCTTCACCATGTTGACGTCCACCACTTTCTCGAACTGGGCGGATTTCAGCTGATTCCCATACAGCACCAGGCCGACGATGGCCATGATGAACAGCAGCAGCAGACCGAAGCCGGCGCCAAGCCGGGATCCCACACGGAGATTACGTAAGGCAAGCATCTCAATTCCCTTGATCGTGGCCGTACGTTCGATGGCGGCGCAGCGGAGGGAAACTTTACGGGACTTTATATATGGACCGATCCAAATATATGGAACTGTGCAGGCAGTCAGAAAATGCGGCGACCGATAATGGCGCCATATCCTTATCGAATACCGCTGACACGCCAGCGCCCGATGAAAATCACGCAGGATTAACACCATAATAACGCCACCCCATCCAGGGCGGCCCGGATTATCTGCGCCGGACACAACCGTCGCCCCGGAGGGCTACAGTCTGCAGATGACACGGATCCTGCACATCGAAGGCGCGTCCATCAACGACATCGCCAGCCTCTACGTGGAAATCAATCGTGTATTCATGGCCGACGAAAACTGGCAGCTGGGCGCAAGCCTGGACGCGCTTGATGACCTGCTGCACGGGGGCTACGGCGCGCTCGCCGGTCATGCCACCGCCACGGTGGTGTGGCGCGACATCGCCCACAGCCGCGAGGCACTGGGCCGCGAGACGACGCGCGCCTGGCTGCAGTCGAAACTCGATCAGGGCGGCAGGTTCAACGGTCCGGCCATCCACGCTCAGTTGACGGCACTGTCACTTGGCCAGGGACAGACCTACTTCGAGATCGTCATGGAGATCTTCGGCAGCCATCCGCAGATCACCCTGGTGCCAGGCTGAGCACTCTGCAGCAACCAGCCGCATCAACTCAAAGCTTGGCCAGGGCCTCGCCCAGCCGGCGTGGGAACGCCACTTCGCTGGCCAGGTGCCATGCGCGTGCATTGGCGCCCAGCCGGGTCCACTCGGCCTCGTCCATCGCCAGCGCACGCTCGACGGCCTGTTCCAGCGCCTTCTCATCCACATGCCAGGTCCTGGACAGATGGCAGGGCGCGCCCTCGTGCGCGGCAACCAGGATGCCGCGGCTGTCGTCGATCATCTGGTTCATCGGCGCGCCATCGCAGGTGATCACCACCGCCCCGCAGCTCATCGCTTCCACCAGGTAATGGCCCCAGCCTTCGGTCTGCGACAGGCACAGGTGGAACGCATGTTCGTTCTGCAGGCGCTGCACCTCCTGGTCGGGCAGGCGCTCGCGGACGATCCGCAGGTTCGCGGCCCCGCCCTCATCTTCGTCCGAAGGGCCACCGCGCAGGATGGTCAGCAAGGGCCACTCCGGATGGCGCTTCCAGACCTCGACCAGCGTTGCCGTGCCCTTCATGCGACTGGTACCAGCTGCATGCAGGAAGCTGCGCGGTCTGCGCGGCACCGCCGGGTCGTAGCGGTCACGGCTGCAGAAACCGACTTCCAGCGCGCGCATGCCCAGCGCATTGAAGATGCGCGTGGCGTCTTCGGTCTTGGTCAACAACGCATCGAACCGCGGCAGGATCCGCAGGCTGCGTGCGGACACCCATTCCGGATTCGGAATCAACAGATTGACCTCGGCCAGTCCGAAGCTTGCCGGCCGGACATGCTCCAGCGAGATGTTGATGTCGAACCGGGCCGGCGTGCGCCCCAGGCTCAGCCACGAGGCCAGCAGCCTGCGCAGGCGCATCCCGCGGAGTTTCCAGGCCCCCCCATTGCGCACCGCGTCCAGACGGCTGACCGTCACCGTGTGCCCGAGCTGCTGCAACGAGCGCTCGATCACCTGGATGTCATGGGACAGGCCACGCTGGTTGTCGGCGGCCAGCAGGTGGATATGCGCCATCAGGAGGGACTCCCTGGCCGGCGCAGGTCGCGCGCAGGCAAGGCGGTCGCCAGCATGAAGCCCAGCACCAGGTAGAAATAGAACGAATGCGGCATCGCCCGGTAGAACACGTTGTCCGTGAACGCCGACAGCGCATAGACGATGACCACGGCAAGTCCGGCGGTGGCGATCATCGCGGTGATGTCGTCGGCGTGGCCGAGGCGCCGCACGAAATGAATGCCGGGCAGGATGAAGACCAGCAGCATGATCAGCAGCAACGGCACGCCACCGGTCACCGCCGCTTCCAGGTACTCGTTGTGCGGGTGGTTGTAGCGGAAGATCGACTCGGACACCTCGCCGCGGGCGATGCCCTCACGTGCGTAGGTACCGAACTGGTTCAGGCCCACCCCCGCCACGGGATGCTCGGCGAAGGCGTCGACCGCCACGCCCCACATGGCGATGCGCTCGCGGACCGAGCCGACCTCGTTTTCCTGGTTGAAACCGGAGATCTCGCCACTGACCTCACCGAAGCGCTGGATCACCTCATGGTTCAGCACCGAGGTGGCACCGACCACGCCAATGACCAGGGCACCGACGAAGGCCAGTGCCCCCCGCCAGCGCCGGGTGCGCCGGACGTGCACCGCAATCACCATCAGCATGGCGGGAATGAACGCCAGGATCGGCCCGCGGCTCTGCGCCAGGATCGAACCGTAGACGCCGACGGCGATGGCCACGCCGTGCAGCCAGCGTTCGGCCGGATGCACATTGGGCTGGATCAACCGGATGACCGAGAACAACGCCATGCACAGCGTCACCATGGTGAACTCGATGGCCGTCCATTCGCCGCCACTGAAACCGTGCGCGCGTTCAAGGCCCATCACGTGGTGCTGCACGATGCACGACCCGCCGAAGACCAGGGTGGACACGGCGAAGATCTTCCAGATCAGGCGCCAGTCCAGCCCAGTGGCGAACACGGCAGCGGTGCCCAGGTAGAGCAGTGTCTGCGCCGGCAGATCCAGCTCGTTCCAGCGCAGCCCGTGCCAGAGGATGCTGTAGAAGGCATAGGCCAGGCGCAGGAAGCAGACGATCACGATGAACCGGGCGATGCGGTAGCGCAGGCGGACATCGGGCTGGCGGCGGATCAGAACCACGCCGGAGACCAGCAGGGCCAGCAGCAGCACCGCCTTCAGCAAGGTGTAGGGTGCGGAGCCGGCAAGCGGAACGATGGCGACCAGGATGCTCAGCAGGACGGTACGCCAGGTGTAACGAGGTTCGGCGGCCATGCAGGCTGCAGTCATGCTTGTTCTTTCCATCAACGCCCGCCCGGGGGATAAGTCGCCCCGGTTTCCATGGAGGCCGCTTGGCGGAAATCGCCGGGGCTGACACTACCGTGGGCCCCTGGGGAAATCAACCAAAGTGCCGGCGCAGGGGCGCAGGCGTTGGCACACGGACAGCCCCCGGGCCCAGCACGGGTGCCGCGGATCATCGACCGCCCCAGGTCGCTACACTAATGTCCTCTCCGGCCATGCCTGCGCGTGGCCACGCCCCGACGCCCTGCCAAGACGCGAAACGCCCCAAGTGACTGATACAAAAGACAACACCAGCAACGCCAAGGCGTCCAAGGAACACACCCCGCTGATGAAGCAGTTCTAGCGTAGGCTTTCAGCGTCTCTGCATCCCACTGTTTTTACTTGCTTATTTCCGCCATCAAAGGCGGCACCCGTATTTTGGCTACCTTCTGGCTACCCGCTGCTGAAGCGGTCCAACCACTGTTGCCCTGATCGATCTATCAGGCAGTGCCCGGATCCGACCATGCGGAACACGGACTTCTTGTCAACATGGCCGTTGGCATCCACATCCGAATAAATTAAAAACCGCACGCACTTGCGCTAATTTAAATTGGTGTTATGTGTATAAGTGTCCGGTTGAAAAAGGCACCTCCTTCCTCGACGTAAACTGGACATTGAGATACGGTCGTGTCTCCAGCCCCCTCGAAAGAGGGGGCTTTTTTATGCGCGAGATATTTTTAATACCCCCACCCCCTTGCGCAAGCCAAATCTCCTGCTATTTGTGGATAGGTAGAACCACAAATTTAAAAGGAGGCCAGCAATGCACATCTTTAAAATGCTAATCGCGCTATCGCTCTTTATAGCGGCAAGCGCTATCGCAGAACCAAACAAAGAAAACCTCGCACTAATCAAGCAATTGGCAATTCAGCCAATCGCCCTGGTTGACGGTGATTTATGCCACATACGCGGCGCAGTCTGGCTCGATGAGCCGATTGCCAATGTAGAAGTCGAGATCTTGGATGGCAGTCGAATCTGGAAGACAAAAACAAATTCAAACGGGATTTATTCAATCTCAATTCCATTTGAAGGCAATGACAAAGCATTGCTTGAAAGACCAGCCAGCCTCCCCATCCCTGCCAACGCCTCACAGGTAAACATCCTAAAACCTACATTTTTATGTAGCCAATCCACCACCACCAACATCATGGCAAAGCCCAAAGGAGCAAATTGATGAAAAGCAGATTAAACAAATCCAGGTTAGCAATTGCGGCAATAGCTCTGCTTTCATCGGGCCTTGCCAACGCATCGTTAATTCAAATTGGCGATGGTGCCGCTGCGTCTGCACAAGGCGACATTGCCATTGGTGATCTAGCAAATGCCACTACAGGCATGTTCCAGAGAATGACCTGGAACGGCAGCTCTTGGGACATTGAAAACGTCACTGCGACAGCCATATCTATAGGCAAGCAATCAAAATCAACTGCAGGCGGTGTCGCAATCGGCGAGCAATCAGAAGCGGCAAGCGCATCAGTTTCCATCGGCAGTAAAGCTATAGCTACACAGCAAGGGGGTGTAGCTATAGGTGAAAATGCTCAAGCGAAAGAGCAAAACACAATAGCGATTGGACCCAATGCGAAAGCTACCGCCAATGGTGCAGTTGCTATTGGAGCAAATACAATCGCCGATCAATATGACACCGTTGCAGTAGGCGGCGGATTACCAGAGGGAAAAAGAATTGTAGGTGTTGCCAAGGGTGTTGGAGACTATGATGCTGTGAACGTAAAACAGCTAAATGAAACTGTCGCAGCGGGAAGCGGCAGCAAACGAATTGTGGTGAATGGACCCGACACTGGTGGCGCTGCAAGGGCTATTGGCAGCTATGACATTGCCATTGGAACAAATGCGGAAACTCAATTTGATCACGGCGAGTATGGACCGAACATTGCAATCGGCAGGAACTCTAAGGCCTATTTTGGCAGCACCACAATTGGCGACAATGCCTCCGCAGGCCGAAAAGGCGTAGCTATCGGCAATGGCGCTTACGCAGGTGGAGTTAACGACGGCGGTGGAGTGGCGATTGGGCGAGACTCCAGAGTTGAAAGCAATGGTGTGATTGGTGGCAACGGAGTGGCTATTGGCCCGAACGCATTAGTAACTGGCGGGGCTACTGCGGCAATCGGCCCAGGAGCAAGAGCCGATGCACCTGACTCAATCGCCATCGGCGGTTCAACAGGCGGAAGAGCTAACACAGTCGCATTTGGAAATCGCCAATTAACAGGCGTAAACGCGGGCACAGCTGATACAGATGCTGTAAACCTAAAACAATTGAACGATGCTCTGGCTGGCATTCCTACAACCCCTGGCGCAGGCAACCCCTATTTCGCAGCGAAGGGTGATCCATCTAAAAATGATCCGGCCTTAGCTACGGGAGACAACTCCGTAGCTGGTGGTCCATCGGCCCGTGCGGCTGGAAATCAGTCCTCAGCATACGGTTCAAACGCGAATGCCAATGGTGAGGGATCTACTGCCGCTGGCAATCAGGCCAACGCATACGCAGATCAATCAACTGCAGTTGGAGCTTTCGCATCAGCGACAGCAAAATGCACAGCAGTTGGCTACGGTGCTGAGTGCTCTGAAGATGGAACTGTGTCTTTTGGCAAAGCAGGCGACGATAAACGCCTGAAGAATGTTGCAGGCGGCATTGAAGACAATGATGCTGCAAATACAGGCCAAGTTAGAGCGGTAGATTTGCGAGTGCGTCAAACCCAAACCGCAGTGTCCAGGCAAGCTGTGTGGTTCGGTGGTGGAGCTTCTTATGATCCGACTACAGGCACATGGACCAACCCGACCTTTGCGATGCCGAGCGGCCCTAGCTTTAACAACGTCAATGACGCTCTTGTCTACCTAGACAATCGTATTGGTAATGGAATCTCGCCTGGCACTGGACCTCAAGGCCCTGCAGGTGCAGACGGCAGGAGCGCCTATGAAGTTGCCGTTGGGAATGGTTACAAGGGCACTGAAAAAGAATGGATTGCCTCGCTCAAAGGCACTGACGGCAAAGATGGTGTCGGCGGTGGTAGCGGCAGCAAATCTGTCGCAGGGAAGAACATCGAAGTCAGCGATAACCAGGACGGAACTCAAACCATTGCTGTGGCAGACAACGTAGTCCTCAGTGAAAGCGGCAGCGTCAAAGTTGGCGCAACAACCGTGGACGCCAAAGGCGTCTCCCTTGAAGGCGGTGCATCTATCACACGTGACGGCATCAATGCTGGCAACCAGCGCGTCACGAGCGTAGCTGCGGGCCGCATAGAGAAAGGTTCAACGGATGCGGTGAACGGTGGCCAGATCTATGACATGCAGACCGCTCTTAATGACCGCTGGGATGAAACCAACAGGCGCATTGATCGCCAGGACCGCCGCATAGACGCAATGGGAGCTCAAGTAGCGGCCATGTCGATGATGGCAGCAGCGAACGTTCCAGCTGCCGTAGGCGAAGTTCAAGCTTCTGCAGGCGTCGGCTTCAGCGGCAATGAAGGTGCATTGGCTATCGGCTGGAGAGCTCGTATCACTGAACGAACCAGTGTTTCGGGAGGGTTTTCGTATAGCGCTAGAGGCAAAGCAATGGGTGGCGTTGGGGTGTCAATCAACCTAGGACGCTAAAGAATGTGTCGGCAGAAAAGGAGGTGATCTGTATCTCGGCAAGGGCCCTTCGGGTCCCTTGTTCGTTGAAGGAGCTTGCTAAACAATGATTAATCAGATTAAATCCAGCTCACCTTTGAAGAGCGATGAAGTAATGAGTATAAATTTCGACAAAGACGCTGTAACTGTATTGCTAAGTATTGCAACAATACTCATAGCCCTATCGCAAATGAAGATTGCCAGTTCAAAAGCGAGGCTGGATCTGTATAACAAGCGCTTTGCCATCTACACCACAGCGCTAGAATATTACCAAGCCCTATGGGGCAAGACTGACACGCCAATTAAAGTTTGCGAAGCAAACATGATTAAAGCATTCCGTGAATCGAAGTTCCTTTTCAAGAGCTCTGATGGAATTTACGAAACGCTAGAGAAGATCAAGAATGCAGGAGCCATGGCTTCAGGCACAAAGGAAAGAATCGAAAAGATGGAAAGGGAGACGCCTATAGACGGCCACGCCATAACAACAAGCCGCGTGAAAAGATCTGACGCACTACAACGCTACGAAGACAATTTAAAGCTACTTGAACAGCAGCTTGAAAAATATCTAAGGTTCAAGACTGCCAGTGGTTGGTCTTTCTTGCCCTGGTGAACATCAAAAATAGCAAAGGGACCTCAGGGTCCCTTTTTATTTCCAAAAATATGCTTGCCAGATCTTAAGTTTCGCTTATGTATGAATTAACAAACATACATAAGGAGACTCATGAACTGGAAGCGAGATCAAAAGTATCACGTAAGATCAAGAACTCTCTATGCGTTGGTCTTCGAAAACGGACACGTCTACATCGGCCAAACAGTTGACCTGGATCAACGTCAGAAGCAGCACAGAAGTTTAAGAGGAGGCTGGGAAGGCAAGCCCTTTGACGTAGTAAACCTCGGATCCGTCAACGCGACAGAGGCTCAAGCGTCAGAATACGAATATGCATGGCGGATCAATGCCGCGAAAGCAGGCTGGAAGATCTATGCGAAGCCTCCAGGCGTTACATGTGATCCCTGGAAGAGAGCCACGCGGCAGAGACAGCATTTGGCCAGATCATTGTCCTGGCAGATACCGCGCAGAAGATTCCCTTTTTTTAAAATCGCCGCAATGATAGCGGCGGCATCAATCGGAGCGTCCGTGCACCTCACTTTGACCTTGTGATTTCAGTCACTGAGCCCGAACACGCTGATAGTCTTTCTTGCCCTTTTAGCATTATCAATCCTTTGAACATCCCTCTTCGCCTCCAAACCATTAAACGCTTCAATAGAATTCCGCAGCTGACTGAGAGCAACTTGGTTTCTATCAATTTGCTTTGCGTCCTTTAAAACACCCTCAGTAGTAGCATTTGCCTTTAATCGCTCCATCCCCATGCGCTCATGAATTCGCTCAATAGTTTCGGTGTCGCCATACATCGTATATTTACCCTTTGTAAGGCGAGTGAAGGCAACTAGAGCACTGTGATTATCCATCATGCCTAAATTAGCAAGATGAAAAACATCTTCCTTGCCCTGCCCCTGGCTATCATGCACAGTGACGGCATAGTTGTGTCGAATATTATTGAATGAATCAGTGTTGAATTTTACTAATTTCCCATCTTTTGCTGGAGTATCGGACCTCAATCTTACAATCATGTCGTATCCGCCAGACTCGCCTTTTTCAACACTCAACAGGGTTCCTGCGTCCCCGTTCACAACTCCCAAGCCCTTTTCATCATTTTTTGTAAAAGCAACTCGATCCCCCGGCGACAAGTCAATAGAGTATTTATCCTTCTTGTTTACGATTGAAACATTGACAGATGATGAATCTACAAGGCCAGCTGAAACCATAGCTGCTCTGATCTTTTCGTTTAGTTCCTTTACGTCCATACGGGTGCTTCCGAGCACGAGCCTTTGATCAATGCTTGCACTAGAAGACATATAGTCATCAACAAGAGCGCTTATAGATTGATCGCGCGTATCGTAATCATCAATACATCCTCTTGCCTCAAGCGCTTCAAAAATGGCCTTGCCATGCAATATTGTTTCACTCCTAGACTTTTCGCCTTTCTTGTGGTGCTGTATTTTTCCATCAGCTCCTCTTGTGTAGAAGAGCCCTGCAATTGCGCGATCCTCAGCGTTTTTTTGCCTCCTAATTTCAGTCAGTTGAACATCGTCTACAGCCACCTTTGCTAGTGCCATTCCAGAACCAGCTCCGATGGGCTGTAGTTGCATTTCATCGCCCTGGAGAATTACCTTTGCTCCTCCTTTTTGAGCGTATGAAAGGAGACGCCTGGATTGATCAGCATCAATCATTCCCGCCTCATCAATCACCAGCACATCTTTATCAGTTAACTTCATCAAGTTTCTGTCTAGCAGTGAAAGAGTTTTGGTAACTGATTTGCACGGCATCCTGCTTTCAGCTTCCAGCTTGGAAGCAGCCATATTGGATACGCAAACACCGATCATGTTGCGGCCATCCGCTTTGAACACTTCACTGTAAATGTCACTGACTGTTGTTTTTCCCGTTCCTGCGCCACCTGTGAATACGGCCACACCGCCCGAATTGGAGGCCACGTGGATCACGCTGTTACGTTGCTCGTCAGTAACAGTGAAATTTTTTCTCGACTCATAAGCTGCTATCACGTCCTCAACGTTGACTTGAGGAATTTTTTGATGATCCTCATCCTGCCTGGCCATAACGCCGCTGATTATTTCTTTCTCCCACTCAACCATCCAGCCTGCGGCATATCTCACGTCCGTATTGCGCCGAGAAAGTGATTCCCCAGCATCAGAAGCAGCAATCTTCTCAGGCGCAATCTCAACCAGCTGCATGCGAGATTTAAATTCCTCTACTTTCTCGATCACATCAGAAAAGCGCACCTTCCCCATGTTCTCCTTTGCAATGGCCTCAATAAGATGGCACTCAGTGAATACTGAATCGGTTTTATGAAGACGCTTTAATATCTCAGCATCCTCATCAATTCTCATGTTTTTATCGGCCGTAGACTTTAATTGCTGTATAGACGGCACCAGCTCTGCACGCTCCTGTTTGATCTTGTTGAAGGTGTCAGTCCACATGGCCTGCAGTTCATCGAATGCGGGTTCATCCTTGTGTTGCCGGGTTGCCAGGCAAGCTGCTTGACGATCAACCCCGTGCTCTAATTCATACTTTAAAATTTCAGCGCGACGGGACGAATTAAGCTCAATCAATTCGCGACTAATACCTGATATCTCAAAGGACACGTTTCCCGTCTCCTCCCCGTGGGCATCCACCTCTCGCAGCTGCTCAATTCCATACTTAAGCTCACGCAAGTTCATTGCGAGCTCGCTCTTGTAAATTTGATCTGCAGCTTTTTGATGCCTGTATATTTCTTGAGAATCAAAGGTGCCGTATTGACCATCTACACCCTTTGTAATACCAAAACAAAGGTTATGAGTGTGGACGTTACAATCTAAATTTCGATTTCCCATGTGATCCGCCTGCATGATGATCACACCTTCGGTCCCGATTACATTTACGCCCTGCTTCCCCCTACGAGTTTCAATTTTGCTCTCCAGGAATTTCATCGCAACATCGTTTGCTCGCCGATGCGCCTGGAGTATTTCCAGCTTTTCATCATCATTGCCGAGTGCGAATGCGATGGAGACGCTTTTGGGAGGCGTTGTTACAAGGTCGAAGCCGACCCTATGCCCTCCCTCAGACTTTAGAATCACATTCCCATCTTTATCCAGCTTTGGCTTCCCAGTCTTTCGATCAATCTTTTCAACTTGCCTGGGCTTCTCTCCAGCGTTCTTGCAAAGAGGCTCCCCGGTGTAGGGGTGGAACCCTTCCGCAAGCTTTAACATCGCCTGCTTGTCAACGGGCTTTCCTTCAAGTCCTAAGTCAGCAGCTAATCTGCCTGACCATCTTTGGACAGCATCTGCATTCTCATCATAGTAATAAGATGCAAGACCATCTGACGCTGCGTGTGAATTTGCCCTCTCGGCTGCATTCTTCATTCCTTGCGACAGTTCCTCCACCGCAAGCAAGTAGTCAACCACTGCCTCGCCATTTTGTTTTTGCCCACGGGCATTGATACGAGCAATAGAAATCATCTTTATCTCCCAAAGCGCCGTTGTCGAAGCGGCAAAGCGACCACTTCATTAAAAGGCAAATGACGTTTTTGGCAAGAACTGAATCAGTCTTTAGACTTATATATCCGGGATGCCTCTCTAGCCAATACATCAGCAATTGAAAGGCCAATGTCCGTCTCTTCCCCATCCACATTTGCTTGAAGGGATGTGCTGACCACCCTAGGCGCTGATCGAGGCCCAAGAGTCCAACGGGCTGGAACTTGTCCTGGACGTTGATTAGGGATCTGGTTGCCTGGAAAATTGAGCAACAGTGGATCTCCGCCCATCTGAACAATGGCGCGAATGCCCCACCCACTAGGCCCGTATGCCTTTCCCTTCCTGAAGCCCAATCGATCTGTCAGCTCAGGCGAGGACACGATGGCTCTGGTCTCTTCGTGCACAGTTGCGTTGTCGTCATACGTCCTCCAGGCCACTTTGTGCTTACCTATCGTTGAGGCTAGGTAGTCCCGCGTATCTCCGGCCTGGACTTCACAAATAATTTTTGTTGCGACTGTGCTAGAGAACGTCTTAGCAACTTCTCTTGAATAGACAGCTTCCATCTGACTGAAGTCTTGATAGCAGAGAACTGCACACACGCCCTTTGAACGCCCTAGGGTGAGCAGCTGATCGATGTTCAAACGCCCTATGCTTGGCAGCTCATCAAGGATGAAACCTAGGAACCGGCCCTCTTCGTTGTCAGGGAGCTGGGCTGAAATGATCGAAGGAACAGCGACGTTGATCATTGCCGCTATGTAAGCCTTTGTAAGGCTTGGATCTGGGCCAGCCTGGACGATGACTTGCTTACGGCCGCTGTAGCCATCCTTCACCCAGTCAGTCATAGCGAACATGCGATCTGTGCGCGTAGGCCACGCTAGTGCCAGGTCATCAATGACCCGCGTGTAACCCGCCAGCGTAGCTAGCACAGAGGCAGTGGACTGGCTCTCTTCGTTCGCGATCAAAGGCGCGGCTTTGGCGTAGTGCTCCTTGAGCATGGGCAACATGGCAGAAGCACCCTGGGAGACTGCATGCGCTAGATCCGTCCAGGTCCACTCTGTCCCCCTCGTATTTTGAAGAGACCGCAATGCACCCGTCAGTAGCTGTTGAGCCGCTATGGTCCAGAACTTGCCGTTGCCGCTTTCTTCAGGGATGAGGCTTGCTGCGAACGCAGCAGCTTGCGTAGGTGAGCGCACATCACGTGCAACATCCCAGACGTATGACCGCTTATCGAACGGGCTAACAATTATGGGGCGGTAACCAACGCCAAAATCGCCCTTAGCTGTGAAGTCACCTTTTACGTCGTAGATGAAGCACTTCAAGTTGCGTTGAAGCATCTGACGGATCAACGCCATCAAGATGACTGTCTTACCACTACCCACGCTGCCCGCGATCAGCAGATGCCTCGCCCAACGTTTCTTGGGCAAGATCAGCGCCGGGTGGAGAGCCAGGGGAAAGTTGTCAGCTTCAATCTGCTTCTTATTGAGGCTTCTTGCTCTCGCTTCTCTCAACGCTTCCTTGCCATCCAGCAAGCGAGGACCTGAGAGATGCCATGTGTTTGAGCGAGGAGTCAGGCCTTTAGCAAAAGACCAGCAAGCACAAGCGATGGAGAGTGCTAGCGGGATCCCTACCCTCAAGATGACCTGTAATGGTTGGTTGACCTGGCTAAGGTAGTCAGAAGCTGTAGCACCCGCTGAGACGCCTAGCGTTGCCCAGTTGAATGCCACGGCGAGCGCACCTGTGGCATGTAGTGTCCATGGCCCTAGATCAGCTCCTGGAAACGTTAAGCCTATCCACAGAAGAGACGGCCATGTGGCGAGGAACGTAGCTCCTCCGGCGATCAGTGCCTGGTCCCAACGCCTGACAAGAACACTAGGAGCTACATGCGGGGGGACACGCCCAAAAGCGTCAAAGACCTTCTCATTCACAATTACTTCTTCTTTTTCTGAGCTGATGCCCAGCTCGCCAAAATGAAGCTAATTGCCGCTGAAATTGTGTATCCATTCTTTAAGGCATACCTTCTGACTGCCGCCTCAGTCTCCGGGGAAACTTTGGACTGCATAAGAACTGAACGTATTTGCTTGTAATTATTTGTCTTCATGCTGACAACCTAAGGCCATGCCGGGATCTGTCAATTAGGCATGCGCCCTCTGTGTTGATGATAGGCGCGGGCATGAATTCACTCTCCGGCAGAGCCCAACTTAAAAAGCTAGAGGAGGCTGATGGATCATTAAAAATAAGGCTTGCTGCGAATAGCCCAAAGCTTTCTTCTAACCTGCGTGTAGCCTCAGCAAGTAGTCGAGCACGCCTCTTTTCAGCGCAAGCGCTAACAAGTGTCTGTAGCTCGTCATCCTGACCATCGATGTATAGATAGGCATTGCTCAGCCCCGCCTTTTCCAGCTTGTCCATTGTCCTCTGATTGACAGCGGGGCAACCTTGGCTCCTGCCTACATAGTCGTCACGAACATAGTTCGATGGGTGCAACACAACCGCGCGGTCTCGCGCCTTGCTGTTGAACTTTGCAAATAGACCGTCCAGCCGCCTACTCCACCCATTTTTGCCCTGGTATTTTTCAGCGATGCGGTATAGCCCGAGACTCGTCATATTTGAGTCTGGGATATTGGAGAATTTAGCGGCTCTACCCTTTGCTGAAACGTCAGAGCCGGAACCGTGAGCAACGTAGTCCCTTGTGATTAGAACTGGATTGTCCAGGTCACTCACATCAAACGCCCAGAGCCTTTTCGTGCGTGCTGGCATGCTCATATCTACAACGAGCAGCTTTTCAATATGCTGACCATCTTCTGTAGCGCAAGTCATAGCGTCTAACGCACGCTTTGCCACACCTCGATCAAGTTCAGGAGCAATATTTACAAGTGCAAGATCCTCTGGCTGCTGAAAAATGGCACTGACCAGATCCTGGGAATCCATCTGATTGTAAAAAGGGTCGTTGATAGTGATTGCGCTCGAAAAGCAAGCAAATGGCATCGCCATTAATGCAGCAGCCAATATCCTTAGATATCTCTCTTTGATCATGTCGCGTCCTCCAATTTTAAATAATAAAGGGATAGATGCTTACCTACCCATATATCCATAAAATCAGAGAATTAGATTTGGTCAAGACACTGAGCGCATAAAAAAAGCCCCGCATCAGCGGGGCCTTTAGTTATCACTGTATTTGTTGCTTAAGCTTAACTTGCGAAACATCCTTTTGTCGCTGTTGTTCCCTATGCCAGTCTTCAACCTGTCCCAGTGTAGGTTGACCGCTACCCAGGTGTGCCTGCATGTAAGCATCTTCTTTTTTCTGATGTGCTTTCCAATAATCGCTCTCGCTTTGCGCCGTAGCAGCATAGTCCTCTCTTCCATGCGAAGTTCTGATGCGCGCCCTGTTTTCATTCCTATTCTTCCATTCGTCTTCCACTTCACTCAATTGAAAGGGAAGGCTGTCGCCCTCTTGCTCTCTGCGAGCTGACAACAACTGACTAAAGCTTTTGCGCTGTGAGTTCTGAACTTCCATGGCCTCCTTCATCTGCCCCTGAAGCTTTTCGATATCTTCAGGGCTTGCCCGGTTAATTTCGCCAAAGAATTTTTCTTTAGCACGTTCAACTGAAGCACCAAGCTCTGAGCTCCTCTCAGTCCAGGTCTTGTATTCTTCTTTCATGAACGCACTGGGCCGATCTGACTTTAGATGTTCATCACGCTCCTTACGCACAGCCTGAAAAGCCGCCTGAGCTTCAAATAGTCTATTGCCGTGCTTTACCTCATCATTCATATTCCCTCCGATTGTTTTAATAAATTCTATAATTACCTACAATTCATTTTGCGCAAGAGGAGGGGAAAACCACCTCCACCTTCGATCAGGCCACTTTATCCTTACGCAATTCTTCCGGACCTACATACTGAAGCTTCACAAGGTCAATTCTCTTGCCACCTGCGCGACGCAAGGAAACAATCGCCTTACCCCTCGTTAGCAATGAATTGAACTCTTGATCTTCAAACACATCAACAGTCTCCAGGACTCCTCCCACAGGAACTGTTATATCAGTAAGCATTGAGTTCTCATCAAGCTGACGCGTCTTATTTCCCACCCACTTTCCACCCGCATATATCATTGGGGCAGAAGGAGCGCGAACAATTAGCTTTCCAAAGCCACGCTTTAGCAGGCTTTCCATGCCCGCCCTGTTAGGGTGCTCAGGATCATTTAAAGGACTAAGTGCATAATTCTTTAAAGCACCCGAATAATCAATGCCGTTTGAGCGCTGTTTGAATGTAATCAAATCCGCCTTACCAAGCCTTGTCTTTACATACTCATACGTCCCGCTTGATGCTTCCATGCAGAAGAACGACTGGAATGTATTTGCAAACTTTCGAGCAGTGTTTTCGTCATTAAACCTATCCACAAAACTCTCATATGACTGAGTAGCACAGATGAAAGCGGCTTCCAGCGACCTTGAAATGTCGATCAACTGCAACTCAGCATCACCTACAACGCCCTGGGCTTCATCATAGAAGAATGCAACACGCGACTGACCCATGGCTTTCCAATCCGCCTTCTTCATCCCACCACGCTTCTTTATTTCATCATAGACACACTGCTTGGCAAAGGCGGTAATAGCCAAACCAGCACGACCATGGATTGTTTCAGGCAAGTCAATGCCAACATTTTTCCAGTAGAGGCATGATCTAACATCCTCCCCCTTCTCAAGCATCTTCCAGTGGACGCCATTTTTCCCAGTTAAATACTTGCCCCTGGTGAGCGGCTGAATGCGGTCATTCACATTAGACATCCATGATGAACGCTGCTCTCCGGCTTTTGGCCAGGTATTCGTAAAGTAAGAAATTGTTCCATCGAGAAGGGTGCCCTTTCCTAACTCAGGGTGTATCGACTCTGGCATCCTCTGGATACGCTCATCAGATGCTCCGTAACCAAGTTCTGACAAAGCAAACAACATATCCTCAGATGCAACTGGCACTCCATCTACTACACGAACTTGATCACCCATCACAACTATCCTTGAAAGAGTATCAATGTTCCACAGCCACTTACGTTCTGTAAGTGCTTTTGACGCCCAATATTTCGAACGCTCCATAGCAAGCTCTTCCTTTGACCTCGCCTCACTCGCGTCAGCACCAATTTTCTCTAATCGAACAGCTTCAAGCCCGTAATAGAGAGCGGCATCCTCGTTTTCAACAGAAGTAGTGAAGGAATATTCCAACATCGCAAGCTCGTGGTCACGCAGGGCTTCATGAAGGACAGTCACATTGTCTATATAGTCCATTGCGCCGTTATCCCACATTGGGTCTGAACTTGATCTTTTGTTGGAAATCTTGATTGCCTTTAGTGCGTTGTAAACGCCCTGGGCATCAAGACCCTGCATCGGTGCGTAATCGACGCCCGTTCCGATCATTAGATCTATGTAAGCCGATACTTCACCAGCAAGAGCGCCCTTTGCGCATGCAATAAAGGCAGAACCCATTTTATTTTCAGTCCATTGCTTGATCCACGGACGCAGCGTAGATGACGTTTTACCAACACCTGTAGCTCCGAAAACCAAAATATGAGACGAAACATCGACTGCTGAAAGAACCATCTCTTGACCTTCGTCAGGCGCATTAGGGTGGTGTTTTGCTGTCAACCAACCTTCCGCATATCCACAAACCATAGTCGGGGATTTGTCTGCAAAAGCTTCCTTTGCCTGCAGAATGCGCGGCTCTACGTGCACTGTGTTTAGCTTACCCATACGACCCAGCTTGAATGTGATGCCAAGTGCTTCAAGCTCTTTAGCTCTTGAGTTGTAATTGCTCTCGGTATGGATCATGGGATACATACTAGCAATGAAGAAAAATGCGAAAGGCAACATGGATGTAGGTAGAATTGCCACTGAAAGAACTGTAACAAGCGTGAACACCAGGGCAAGCTTGGCACTATACCGAACACGTGCCCAGAACCCGCCTATAACTGACGCCTTGTATTTTGAGTCAAGCATGTTTGATGCAAGCATTAAAACAAACGCCAATCCCATCACGATTGCGGAGAGGGTGGCGAGACTCAAAGACGCAGTTACTACTGACTGAATTCCGCCTGCTTTGATAGATCCCAGGATATTCAAGCTTTCAAGCTGACGCGCACCGTTCGCAGCCATTGCTGCCAATGCAGCGGGCCCCACAAGCAAGATACAGAAGCTTTTGACAGCATCAATAATGCCTTCGCCCTGGGCAATGGTTATGAGGAATGGGACGGAGAGAAGCATGACCAGCAGCGCGAGTGTCGGGCTGAAGAGTGAAGTCAGGTAAGACAAAGCGCTGATAGCTGGCAGCGCTCCATACATGAGGGGGGTAGCAGTTGAGTCGCCTCCCCTCACAATGTCGTCAGGCCGTAAGTAGCCTTCGATGGGATCACCATTTTTTGTCGTTGTATTGCGAGAGGCTTTATCGCGCAAGTCCGCAGGGATCATCGGCCAAAACTGACTGAATTTCTGTATGTCCATTCCTTCGGGGACGGTCCAGACCCCGTCAATTAGCTCAGCCCCCATACGTTTAACAAGGTCCTCGCGTCCTGGTTCAACAACCAGCTGATTTGAGGGAATGCGATCAGGCACGTCATGACGGCCAGTGATTAGATCCGCTACCTTGTAAGCTTCTTCAAGCATGCGAGCATGAGAAAGCGCCCCCTTGCTTTCTTTCTTTGATAAAAGCAGTTCGGTTCTATCAAGCAATTTGTAAAGTAAACTCATTTATTCCTCCTCTTAGTTATTAGTATTTTGACTGGCATGATTTAGCAAGTGACATGGTTGCTGGATTTTTCTTGTCTGCTGTTCCGTCCATCAAGCTTCTCGCGAGCGCTTCGCAGCTTTGAGCCGTGGGTGCAACCTGCCCTCCATTTGAAGCCATCACTCGCATCCCATCGGACTTATATCCTTTCAAAGCGATCACTCCAGCTGCGGCTAGGCAAAGCACAAAAGTGATCAGCGCAGTTGCGACGAATTGAGCTTTTCCCGCATAACGTTCTTCAGCGTAGCGAGTAGGAGCAACAAGCCTGCTCCCCTCTTCCCATTGCTTCAGGCCAAGCTCAGTTCTGGGGGGACGACGATCAATGACCAGGTGGTAGTAGCTTGACCGCAGATCTGGGTGAACATCGTCCAGTCCCTTCGTTTCAACAGGGCCCAGCAATAAGGTTCCCCAAAATGCAGAAAAGCGACTCCCGAAACGTGGCCGGAAGTCGCTTTTGTATTGAGTGAAAATTAGTGAAAGCGCTTTATCTAAAACTGACATTTTAATCCTCCATTTTCTGGTAAGTGTTTTACCTATCCAGAAATATCAGAGAATTTGAACTACGCAAGCCCAGCAATTACAGATCCAAATCTTTAATTTGATCAATCTTGCTTTGCCAAGGTTTTCCAGCCTCCACCCTCTCGACCTCGGCCTTAATTTCTTTGTCAGATGCGGGAGGCGGTTGATACCGCTGAATAACGCGAGGCGCGGCAACTACAGCAGGTGGACGGGCAGCCTTAGCTTCAGAGTCATTTTTTGCTGGTCTAACCTGAGGCGCAGCAGCAGGTGCTGGGGCAATTGCTTGAGCAGGAACAGTTTTTTGAACGCCCCCTTTATCCTCATCCGCTGAACTGACAGGAGGTTGCACGGCATCATGTGGCGCAGCTTCTTCTATCAAAGGTAGGCCCTGGGGAATTGCTTCCTCTGAATGTGCAACAGGCTTCCGTTCCTCTTCCTGGACTCGTCCTGGCAATGTTGGCACCTGATTTACGGCCGGGGGAATATATAGGCCCTGAGATGGCGCAATAGCGACAGCAGGCCCGGCTGATCCATTCTTATCATCCATGAAATTGAAGGCGAGCGCTCCGGCACCAACCAGCAATGCAGCTCCCGCGCATATGTATAGACTCTTCTTACGAGCTCTACTCAGAGTTATGTTTGGCAATCGTTTGAGGGCTTCATCAGCTACGGCTGTTGTTTGATTAATTATTTGCTCGCTTACGACAGCAACCTTCTTCAACACTGGCTTTGTTTGTTCCACCGGCTCCGGGACGAAAAGTTTTGACGCAGGGGACGACTCACCCTCTACGCTCTTATCCACTCCCAGACTCGCTTCTAACCTGCGCAATTCTCTTTCACGCTGAAGGTTGCTCATCACTTACCTCCCTTTGTCAGTGAAGTGATTACGAGCTTGTGCGAGGTGCTACGTCCGCACTGGTTGTCTACAAGGTGCCTATCAAGAGCTCCCCGCTTATCCAGCTCACCTAGAAGTGAAAGACAGGCTGGGTTTGTGCCTTCGATGCGAATATCAAGCTGACCCTTTGACCCTTTGAAGAGGTTTGAGAGCTTTTCCATTGTCTCTACTGTCTTAGCGTCCATCGCTAAAAGATCAGATGCTTCATATTCAATTTCGATTGACTTCATTGCCTCCTGCTGCCTTCCAGATCTGTCTGTGCGTTGTTCCGTCTCAACCTTAGCTTTCATGCCTGCTCTTCTTGCTGCCTCTTCAACCTGCCTTGCCTGGGCAAGCTGTTGCTGGACTGATTGAACACCGGCTCCTACAGCTGCGGCGGCACACGCACGTAGATCCAGTCCACCTGAAAGCAAGCTCATCACTGCTCCTGCCGCACAGCCTTTCGCTGCGTCAGCTGTGAGTCTCTTGCCATCAACCCTCCCCTGCTTCTGTTCGTGAACCTCTACGGGTGGTAGGTCAGTTGGCGAGCTAACTTGTTCTGTTGTGTGCTGCCCTGTGAGCCTTTCTTTTTTATCTCGCATCCAGTCTTTGACTCCTGCATTGGCAATACAGGTCAGTGACAATGAAATTGAAAGGCCAAGTAGTGTTGCTTTGTATGTATTCATTATTTCCTCCAGTGTTAGTTAAATTTGTTTCCCGTCTCCGGGATAGAATCCAGTGCCAGTGCCAGTGCCAGTGCCAGGGCCTTGGGGCGCATTGCGCCCAGGGCTCGTGGCTGCGCCTTTATTGCCCTCAAACAATTTAGAAAGCTCCTTTACGAGAAGCTGCAGGAACTCTTCATTCCTGGCTAAAGATGTTGAAGCTTCATTTCTCTGCAACTCCAGGTGATTGCTGGCTTGCGCTGCCATATCCCTTCTTGAGCGAGCTGTCTCCTGCCTTATCTCAGTAAGCAGTTCATCAAGCCCTGACCTCGCTAGCATCATTTGATCCAACAATTTCTCTCTATCAAACTTTTCTAAAACAGCCTCTCTCGCAAATTCAGAGAATGACTCACCCTTCGCCATCAACTCTGCCGTGATGCGCGAATAGTCTTTAGGCTGCATGTAAATCTTTATAGCTCTCATGTATTAAATCCTCCATTTGCCCTATTAAAATCAATAACCCAAATTCCGAATTGCGCAAGGCCTTCCGGAAAACGCTGGCATTAAAGGGGATTGAGGATTAGAGACACGAAGCAAGGGCCTTTGATGTAGGCCTGTGGCGGAGCTTTATATTCCAATGGCCTTGGAAATAAAAAGGGCCCCTTGTGGGGCCGCTTTTCAGAAACACTTCAGTGCGTGAAGTGTATTATCAGTTTGCTCTTGGCGACGATTCATCAGACAAGAACACAGGCAAACCAAACGACAACCTCCGGTGGCCCCAAGAAAAACTAAAAGCCATCCTCTTGCGCACATGGGAACCCCTGCTATCAATGAATGTGTAACTCAATTGATAGCTCAGGAGGAACCAAATATGTGCCATGCCATTGCTTACGCCTTCCCCCTTGAGGATGGCTTTCTAAAATCATCATGGGGCGCTTGCAGTTATTTTGTTTGCCATTCAGCGCTCAATGATGAACGCGGCAGAGGATGTTTGGATTCAGCTCATCCTGGAAAGCAGGCGGCTCTTCCATGACCTCCGCAACATCGCTTCAGTCGTCAGTAGCTGAAAATATTTTGAAAGCCGCCGCTCCTTCAAACGTTCAAACCGCTCCTTGGAAGCGCAAACTGGTCAACAGGGATGACGGCCGCGCCTGTCGCTTCTGCCTAGCCGATGGGAAAGCTGAGGGTGTGCGCCTGGTCAACTCGTTCTTGCTCGCCCCGGCTCTCGGCGGGCAAGCTGTTGATGAGAACCGGATCGTCACTTGCCTGAGCTGTGCGAAGTCACGTAGCAACAGAGATGTGCTGTCCTGGGACTCATTCCTCAGGCGAGGAACTGAGGAGTCCAGGGCCTCTGTGCTTCTACAGAGAGACGCTGTGCTCACTGTTGCCCGCAACCATCTGACTGCTACAAGAGCCGGTGCGAGCAAGGCTCAGGTTCTCGCCTGCCTGCGGCAAAGGTGGCAACAACCGCGTGTGAAGCTCTTCGCTCATCACAGCGCAGGTCGTGGCTATGTGGGCTGGACTGTGAGCGGCGGCGAAGATCAGGCCTATGGCGAAGCTGCGGCGATACTTCGCTTTGGCTTCCATGCTCAGCCTGTGGCCAGCAACACAGCCGTAGTTGTGATGGAGCTGTCGGAGCCAATGATCCTTGATGCTGTGTGGGCACTAATCGAGAACGGCGCTCTAGTTGAGCCGCTACCTCTTGATGACGCAGTCCCAGTAGACCCACACAACTGGCAGCATTGGTGGCGCTACAGTTTTCATAATATTGATGACCTCGTGCGCCGAAGGCCCCGCCTCAGCGGCAACAACTCGCGCACCAAGGGAACGCTGGCACACTCACTCGCGCATTTCCGGGATCGTCTCCCTGATGACCTCAAACACCTAAGCGCACGGCGCACGGCCATTGCCGCACCCTCTCCTCCTCGCAAGCTCTCTAACAAGCCTTCTGCGATCAGTGAAAGGCAGGCGTATCGCAAACGTGTTGAACAGGAAAGAGAGCGCCTATGGCGCACTGCACGCGATGATCTTGAGGCTTACAAAGAGAGTGTGGCCATGGGAAACGCGCACCCAGCGACAGCATTAGAGCTACTAGAGATGGAGTTCCACGTCCTAGATCTATTTGATGCGATCAAGCAGTGGTGACATGAAAAGGCCCCGCAAGGGGCCTTCATCATTGCTTCAAGCCTACGCGCCGGATCAGCGTTCTAACTAGCTTTCGCTCTTCAGCCTGTGGATCCTCTGCAGGACTCACAACAAGCATCTTGTCATCTCTCTTGAGTGCCATTGCGCCGTAGTCTGCCAAGGCAATGAGAGCAGTGGTGAATGGGAAGTCTTCGCCATCAGCTGCACCAAAAATTTCTTGAATGCTCTGCCTAAGCATTGGCGGCAGAGTGACCATGCTCCGATGATTTCGCTTTCCTTGACGTGTTCTGTAGTCCGGCAGCGCCGCCCCCCTCTCAAGCACTAGGTGGACCTTCCTTCCAGCTTTCAATCGCGGGGCACTGGAGTCATCAAGACCAAAGAATGTAGATCGTCCAGGCTGATCCCCTGCTGCAAGCAGGAGACTGTCCTCGGCGGCTTCAAGTCTGCTTTGTGTTTCTTCAAGGCTTGTAAGCTCTTGCTGCTTGATGCGTGGCTGGCGCGGAGCGTGAACCTGCTGAGCAACGATGCTCAAGTCACGTGTCCCAGGCCGTGAGCCGGTCTTCTTCAAATAGTTGGTCATGCGGCCACCTTCCATAATTTCAGCCGGTTCTGGACCGCTAGGGCAATGGTCTCTATCTCGCTTCTAGCACCGCCGATGTGACGACCGCTCATATCGAACACCGTTCTTCCCTCGGCATAGTAAGCGGCGAAAGCCGCCCTCTCTCTCATGACAAACGCGCCGCACATGGCGGGGCTGGACAACCGCTCTCTGTGCTCTGCGCGCAGCGGGTTGAACCTATTCGCGATGACCAGGTAAGGCTTCTGGTGCTTCTGTAGCAGAGCAATGGTCCGTAAAAAGACTACGAATGACACGCCATCCAGGAGCGTAGGAACTAGATAGATATCGGCTTCTGGGAGGTGTTCGTTGTCAGGGATTTTGGGGGGCAAGTCCAAAATCTCTACGTCAAATCCCCTACTGCGGCTCCTGCCGACAGTGAACGGCGTTTCATCTGCCAGGGCGGCCCAGGCCAAGGCAGAGCCTTGTGGGTCACAGTCAGACACCAGCACGCGCAGCGCTGGATCTTGAGCGAAGAAACCAGCGAGATTGAGCGTAGTCGTAGTTCTGCCCACGCCTCCCTTCGCATTGAAAACACAAATTCTCATGAAATACTCCTTATATCTGGATAGGTAACTAACAATCCAGATTTAGCATAAGTCTTTATTTGCGCAAGCCTTAAATGAAAAAGCCCCGCATCTGCGGGGCTTTCTCGGTTAGATCTTTCATGATGCCTCGCGCGTCAATGCAAGCAATTAAATATCCTGCTCAATACCGTCAACGAACTTAAACAACCTATCAAGCCTTGATCCTGCGCGAGAAGCGTAAATATCGTGATCTCTATTTAATCGAACATCGCACTTGAGCGCAGCAAACCACGCTGCAAGCGAGGGAGGCAACCTCTTATCGCAGACCTCAGCTACAGTTTTGCCGGGATCATCAGTGACGATGATCCGATTGGGCCCCAGTGTTCCCTTTCGATATTTCTTCCCCATAGCCAAGGCGGGACTCGCTCCATTTGTCAAAAGAATCTGGACCATTTCATTAAACTTTTCAGATCGCACTGGATCTTTGAAATTGATTGAATAGAGCCTTGCAGCAACATGTAAGGCACTGATTCCAGATCCAGGGAGCTGGCCGTTTAGCCAGAGTCCTGGGTATGCTCCGGCAGCGAGGCCAGCCGCCGTGATGCTCTGCACTAGGGTTCTGAATGCGTCCACATCTTCTACTTGAATTGCTGAAATAAGCTTCTCAGTCGTCTGTAAAAGAATATTTTGTGTCATTTTGTTCTCCTTTGTTATTGAATGATAGAAAAGCGCCGGAATTAAAAGCCCCAACGGTCCTGCTGCTTGCGTGCCCTTGCTTCAGCACGCGCTTGCATCTCATCGTGCTTTGCCTGCCTCATCGCCTGCCGCTCCAGGCGGGCTCTACGCTTTGCCTTGGTCGCAAGACAGAGTGACGGATCAAATGATTTAGACGAACCTCTATCTGAATTCTTAAAATTCATAAGCAAGGCGGAATGATCAAATGATTCTGAAATTGAATTTACACGCATATTATTCTCCTGTTTGTTTAAGTTAAAAGGTATTCACTTGTATACCTTTTAATACATGCAAACAGAACGGCAAAACTTGTCAATAGGCAATCAACAATTTATTCGACAATTTATTTCAGACAATAAAAAGCCCCCAATTGCTGGGGGCCTGATATTGTTGAAATACACATTATCTCTGTGCCAACCTCTCTGCCTGCTCACGCCTTTCAGCATCAAGCGCATCTAGGTTCTGAAGCATTGGCGCTTGGCTTGTTACTGACATTTGATTTACGAGCGCCATTTGCTGATCAATGCTCTTTGAGGCTCCCGCAGCAAAGAACACAATTACGCAAACAAATACAAAGACAATTGCTCCATACAAAAACTTTTCAGAAGTATACATAGATAGCTCCTTAGCGCTTACCAATAATCTGCCTTGACTTAGCGGCAAAGGCTTGCGCGTCAAGAATGAATTCCTCCCTGCTCTCTGAATACTGCTTATCAGTGCGGCGCTGATGTAGCCTCGCAAGCTTTGCCGCAACAATGAGAGCAGCCCCAGCCACAATTAGAAAAAGTTCAAATGTCATACGATTCTCCTGTTAGTTAAGTGGGTAGGCTATTACCTATCCATATATTCAAATTAGTCCAATACCCCATATTGTCAAGCCCTTAACATGCAAGTTTTTTAATTTAATTAGATTAGTTTATACCAAGCAACAAAAAAAGGCCCTCATTATAGAGGGCCCCGGCATCACAAATCATTTGTCAATTTATCCGTAGTGAACTGCGCTTTTGCTGATTTTCTTTCAAAGCGAAACTCTCATCATCAGAGCTTTTGGGCACTTGGGCAATTAGTTTACGCTCCCTGCCCATGATCTCCTCATACTCGCCAGGCTGTAGCTTTGCCGATACGCCTGGGAACTCATCTCTATAAATTTCGCCTTCCTCCTCTCTCTCCTCTCTCAACCGCAGATGCGCTTTATCAATAAAACTGTCGTCATAATCACGAACGACGACCCAATCCTCCTCATACCAATTCTTCAACTCCCGCAAGTCACCAACACTTGCCTCGGTGTAGTCCGCTCCATACCCAATTTCAACGTCATACCCAAGCTTTCCTGAATCAAACGCAATTACATTGACTCCTATCTCAACATCCTTAAATGAACCTTCCATATCCTCGTAGTCTTCAATATTCTTATGTTGATCTATGATTGCTGAAATCAGCCCAGCCTCAACTGTGTTGGCGTAACTTACATACCAGTCGTTATCAACATTCACAGCATCCAAGCCCCCCGTCTCGACCAACTGCCCCATAATTGCATCTTTATTACTCCACACGTATTCAAAAACATCACGCGCAGGGTCGTCCATCCTTTCGGTCAAATTCAATACTTTATCTTGTAAATTTTTCATACTTTTCTCCTGATTGGTTGTTTGTGGGTAGCAAATCAGCTATCCATACATTTAAATTAACCCCAAGGCATTAGTTGTCAAGTGTTTCCGTATTATATTTATCATTATTTTCAGCCTATTGATTTATTTCCATAAAAAAGCAATAATGCAGATCCAACACGGACAAGGAGCGTTTTATGCCAGACTTTAAACATGTTGATGCGACTGACTTCTCTGATGTAGAGCGCATTACAAACTCACAGCTCGTTGATAGAGAACTTAAAGAACTCGGAGGAGGCGGATATGCAGGGGCTGGTTTTTTAAATGCAGTTCGTCGCCACTTGGGCTTTAGCAATCATGTTGAAAAAATGGACACAGCAAAAAGCATCAGGGTCTACAATGAAATCGTTGATGCGTTGAATTCAATCTCAAAGCCACGCACTAAAGAAAAGCTGATGAAAAGGCTTGGTATGTGACCGTTCCCAGAGAACAAAAAGGCCCCCTCTCGGGGGCTTTCTTTTTTGGATTTATCCAAAATCTGCTTTTGATCTATCGCTTTAAAGCTTTTGCTTCTCTTCTTCAAGCTGATCTGCAAGCACACTCTCACGCAGCACTTGCCGCACGTAGTGTGAAAGGGGAATGCCTCTAAGCTCGGCCACTCTCTTAAGATCTATGAGGAACCAGTTCTCTACGCGGATCGGCGGAACCTGGCTTGAGAGCACGCGTTGCGGGTCAGAGGGACGCGACATGCTGAAATTCGCTCATGAGATTGAACGCTGCTGAGCTCGCGACAAACACTGTTGCTAATCCGCAGGCAAAGGCCAACGGCGGGCGTCCCGGCATGATCCCTACCATCATCACAACGTGCTTAGCGAGACAGAGTGCGAATGCACATACAGCGAAAGCACAGAACACGTTAAACACATCTCGGCTAGCGAAGTAGATCACCGCTACGGCTAGTGATGCGCTTACTAAAATGTATCGATTTCCGGCATCCAGAACACTTGGATAAAGCTTTACAAGAAGCCAGGCCATGCAGATGCCTGCTAAAACGTAATATGACGCGACTAAGATGCCTTCAAACATATGCCCTCCCCTGGATTGATTGCGATGTATCCAGTAAAAGGCATTTGTTAGTTTACGCAAGGATTCTATTGAAACCACATCACACCCAGTGTGATCAGAACGCCTAACCACCCTATACCCACCCAAGGGTTGTGGGTCGATGCGGCTCTTTCATAGGGGTTTCTTTCCATCACAACCGCGCTGGCGGCGTTGCCCGCCCCATTGCGGGGCCGGTGTTCTTCTCTAACTCTCGTCTTTCTTTGCGCTCATCCCAGCGTCTCTGGATCCATTTTCCCTGCTCCTTGGTCCGCTTTCTATCGTCTTGATAGACGACCCGGGAAGCACCTGGATCCCAAATGTATTGCGGCAGGTCATCCTCATCCATCAGAGCCTCCCAGGACGCCTAGGCGAGCCTTTAGCAGGCGCTGTGTTTTGGCTCAAACGCTGAAGAAGTCGAGCATCCCAACGCTGTTGTATCCGCTCTCTGCGCCCCAATACCTTCATCATGTAGCCGCCGCCATCAAGCGGCACGGTCGTTAAGCGATATTCCTCCCTGGAAGACATTACCCTCTCCTTATCATAAGATTGATTAGGCTTTCATCTAATTGCGCTGGAAGTGTCCCCATGCGGTCAAGCACGAAAGACCCAAGCATTGGCGCGAACCCAAACAAGTCATTTTTAATGATGTAACTACTAAAGAATGGGAAGAGATAGGCACGCAACTCTTCAACGTTTTTGTAGCCCGACCGCTCTGCGCAGCGCTTTTCGGTGCTCATGTGGGGGAATTGAACAAACTCCCACTTGCCCACGTCTTCCACAAAGATATAGTGAGCGCAGGATCCAGGAAGATTCACAAAAGCCATAATTGCCCTACTGCCCCTGTTGTAGCACTGTCCCCTGTCGTAGGGGTAGAACGTAATTTGGCCCTTTGACTTTAAACTCTCATGTTCAGCAAGAGCTGCAGCTTCAATCTCCTCCTTAGTTTTGGGTCGTTCCAATTTGGCTGGAGGCGTAGCAATTGGTTCAATCCAATTTTTACCCACCCATCTCTCTGCTAATTTTTTCATTGACATGGTTTATTTCTCCTATTTTGATTGTGGTTGATTGCACCCCCGTGCTTGATTTTTTTTTAATTAGCCTACTGCCAGCAGCATGCTTCCTGAGATAAAAGCCAGGACAGTAGTTGCCACCATCGCTACTAGTGCAATCAGCCCGCCAATGGCGAAGAAGAAGGCACCAGCAGGGCTACCAGCGTGGGTCCTGCTGAAGCCAGCCTTGCGATAGCAGAAGCGGGCAAACAGGAACAGCAGGGTCAGCTGGGTGAGATAGACTGCGATGAAGACTGCGAGATTGATAACGCTCATGATGAATTCCTCATTTGCCTGTGATTTCGCTGATTGAGTGAGACATGCTTTCTAACGTCACCTGGGCAACTGGAATGAAGCGATTGGCCATTGCCATACCTGCTACCAGGATCGCGACGTTGAAAAATGCTTTAATTGGTCGTGTCATTTAACCCTCCTTTTTTGATGTTTGATAGCAACTTTTAATTGCTATACATCATATTTAGCATGAATCCATCAAGAGTCAATAACCCCACATATGGCATTTGCAAATAAGAAAGGGCCCCAGTTGGGGCCCTTATTACTATCAAACATACATATCAGTAGTTAAAGGTGATTTCCACGTTAGCGCGATAAGCATCTGCTTTAGGAAGGTTCAGGGCTCTACCGTTTGCGTCGACGTTAGGAACAAACACAAACTTGTGCTGATCGAGGCCTCCTGTAGCCACCCCGCTCATAGCTTCGCTATTTGAAAGGGTGGACCATGGCACGCCCCCTTCGAATCGAGTGTCCGTCAATAAGTAGGCAGGAACCTTATCACCTGTAACATCACCTGTTAGCTCGATAAATCCACCTGCTCCTACACCAGCTTCAATTGTATAGGCGGCACCCTGATTACACTCAACGTAAATATAGCCTTCGGGGCCAGAAGTGATAATACTACCGGTTTCACTATTGAAAACCCTACCCTGTAGCACCTTATCATTGAGTTCAAAATGACAGACGGATTCAACATCAAGAACAAGCTCCAGCTGATCATTGAGAGTGGCGGCGCTAGCAGAACCAGCCAAAGCCATTGACACTGACATGGCGGCACCAAATAAAATCTTACGCATATTTATATATCTCCTATATTTGGGAAGGTCGAAAGGCCGAATTAGCCCATCTCCTTTATTAATAACCCCAATTTAGAGTTGCGCAAGGCAATTAGAGGCAAATCAGTTCAATTTTATCTTGAATGCTGGGCAGAACAGCTGGCAGTTGAGCTTGACAGGATCCTCCAGCCGGAAATTCAACTAAAATGCTCTGACCAGGCTTAGGATCCATTAGCACTGCGATGCCCCCATGACCGACAATGACCCTTTCAGTGTTTGTGACGGCTGCAGCAGAAGACAGGACAGGCTTCCCATTCGCCGTAAGCTGTATTTCAACCATGCTCATGCTGGACACATCAAACTTTACCTTTGCTCCGCCATTGCGGCGCGCTGTGTAAGGCATGGAATTCGTCTCTATGCCGACTTCAAATGGAATGGCCGTAGTGTCGATGGACACCCTGGATTGAGTGAGTGGGCGGACGTTTGGTAGGACTGCAATGCCCCGCTTATTAGTGCTGACGTTGAACGCTCCAGAGCCAGCTACTGGAACGCCCTGTTGCCCTGGGACCTCAACGACCGCAAATGAACCTGTTGAGTAGCGTTGTGCTGTGACACCGCCCTCCCCGATCCATAATGATCCTCGTGTGCGCGTGCGGATCTCTGTGCCCCGTTCGTCATCAGTGATGGAACCACGAACGTCCAAGCGCTTTGTTGCTGTAGAAGCCTCAACCTGGCTGCGTGTGCCTCTTTCCCGGTCCTCGACTGAAGCTGACCACCGGACCCGCTGATTTGAGATATCTGTCTGGCCTTGAGCGTTAGCACGCACAGTCAGATCAGGCGACTGCCTCGCGGAGATTGAAGCTGAGGTGTTGCCGAAGTTGTGTCGGAACGACACGTAGACCGCATCTTCTTTGGTTTCAAAGTCCCTTCCCACGCCAAACCCGAATTCGCTCCTATTGCTCCTGTATCGCCCTGCAAGGTCGACTCGTTGACGACTGGCACCAGTGGCGTAGTCAATGCGAGCGGCCGCCAGAGAGAGTGACCAGGGCTTGCCAAGTGGATTCAGCGAAAGGCTTCCCGTTGTCGTTGTAGAAAGCGTGGAACCAGCAGCCTGGTTTGCTTGTGATAGCTGCCAGTAGTTCTCGCTGTAGCGAGTGTGTCCCACTTGAGCCGCCCAGTTGCGAGCCCTGTATTCGTAAGAGACCGATAGCGAGCTTCCATTGCCCTTTGCTGTAGTGCTGGTAGCTGCTTCAACAGCGACAGCGCCCGCAGTGCCCAGGATGATTCGATTTGAAAGGCCAACGTTTGTGTTCGTGCCGTCAGTCTGCAAAGTTGCGCCTGCGGTCCAATAATTGCTTACGCCTTGTTCGATCTTGGCAGTGACAGCAGGCGTCCTGTATGTATCACTATCGACACGCACAAGCCCGGCTGCAATGTCCCATTCTCTCTGGCCCTTGGGCAGGTTTGAGTTCGTCATGTAGAAGCGCTGGCTGACTACTTCTTCTCTTCCGAACTCATCGCGGATGACAACTCGAACATCATTTGATCCTGGCGATACTGGCACACGACCTAGATCCCACGGGCCTGCGGCCACATTGCGGGAGCCCATCTTGTCGTTGTTGACGAATATTTCTGCGGCACTGCGTGTGTCCGCCACACCGCCTATCAGCGGAACAGGCGTGAATTCTTGATCCCTGCGAAGCAATCGGTCTGATCCGACGCGAACGCCCGCAAGATTGACCGTGCCTGTCATAGCAGAGCGAGGAGTGAACACATCGCCCACCTGGACTGCAACTCCTCGCTTCAAATTATCAACGTTCCAAGTGCTGATGCCGCGTCTGTAGTCAGTCAGATTTTTCGTTGTGTTCAACTGCCCCGTTGTGATCAACGTGCCGGGCCCCACGCAAATGCGGGCATCATGAGCACCGCTCACAGCGTAGGATCCAGCGTCATTCGTGCGGGTAGCAATGTCGTAGTTAAGCAGCACGCCGTTGGGCTGCGGGTCTACTTCTGTCACCCTCGCTGGGCGATTTCCTGAGAGGTTCTGACGCGTCATCAAGGATGCTGGCGCGGTGATCTTGAACGCCTGTTCTGCATCATCGAAGGACACTAACAGACCCAGATCACTTGAAGAAATGAGGCCTGTCTTTCCCTGCAATGGAAGCGTCAGGTTGGGTAGTGATCTCCAATCTTCTACGGACAAGTAGATAGAAGAGTTCTTTGCTTTGATCAGTCGCGCAGGTAGAACCTCCCTCCCTGAGAGGATCACTGATGCGAGGATTTCCGCTGTGTCCTGTGGCTCGTTTGCGTTTGCGTAGATGGGAAAGCAAGCAAGAGCCAGGGCGAGGGCCATGGCTCGATACTTCATCTAACCGCCAATTCTTGAGTTACGCCATTGACAACGACACTGATTGAACCAGGCTGAGATTTTGCCTTCAAAGGAACCCTTAGCACTTCCGTTGGCAATACGTAGCCCACAAGCCCGTTTTTATTCTCAGGCCCGGCTGTCAGATTAGTAAGCTGCGCTGTTGCGCTGCCGGTGTTTTGAATAAGCAGACTCCCTCCCTGCCAGCGTGCCGAAAGCTGAGGTTGCGCATCCTTAGGACGCCAAAACCAGGGCGAGTCGATTTTTACGGTCTGATGCAGGCCTGGGAGCTTTGCCACTTCAGGATCTAGTATTTCTTGAACTTGTATTCTGTATGCCTGCTCACTGTCAGCCGGGTTTGTTTTTAGATAGCGAACGATCTGACGCTTACCCGGCTGGATTGTGATAAGGCTAGGGGCAAAGCGGATATCTTCTGTTTCACGCCTCTCCTGCTTACCGTTTTCTACTGTCCAGGCATCTGCAGAGACTTGATAGGTTTTGGGCGTTGAGTCCGTGTTAGTGATCGACAGAACACCAATTTTTTGGCTTGGACTGTAGATAGCAACAACAGGAGACACTTCCACGGCATATGAAGCTAGTGGATTTGCAAGCGCTACAGCCAATAGTAATTGTCGCATCATTCGTATCTCCACTTGTATTCAAAGGTATACCTTTCATACAAACAGAGAATTTGAATTGCGCAAGAGCAAGTCAGTTTAAATGCCAATGAAGGAGAAGCGGCAATCCTTATCTTCAGCGCTTCTCGTCGCGAACTTCGTCAAGTTTACGGCAAACCCTATCCAGACTGCCTTCTACATAATTTCCGCTTGAATCCCTGTATCCAGCAATGAAATTAACTCTCATGATCAGCCCGCGCTCTGGATGGCCCTCAGGACCGTTTAGGGTCTGATTGATAGGAGCTATAGCGTTATCAATCTTCCACGTCGTCCACCACGCAAGGCAAGTGAGTGTTGCCATCATAGACAGAAACATCACAAGGAGTGCACCCGCCCTTGCCTTCTCTATTCCATCTCTAATAACTTCAAGATCCTCGGCAGTTAGCCCGCCCTTTTCCTCTTGATTGTAATCGTTCACCGTGACCCTCCACTTGTATTCAAAGGTATACCTTTATACAAACAGAGAATTGGAATTTCGCAAGCGCCAGCTAATCACACCAACAAAAAAGGGCCCAGCCGGGCCCTTTATGTGGAAATATGAATTCAATTAGAGACTGTAGACAATACAGCCCTTCAGCTGGGGCGTTGACGCTATTGTGCCAGATCCTTCGCACAGCAGTGTAACAACTTGATCCCTATTCAATTGAACCGCCTGCGCAGCTGGAATATCCCGCGCGTAAACATCCTCGAAGCGACCACCCCCAGCGAGAATTACAAGAGGTTGATCCCCGACCCCTGAACGGATTGAACGTATCTGACCGGTCACAAGCATTCTTTTGCGCTTGTATTTCTGATCCGCCCTCACTTCGTTTTCTGAATAGGCCTGAAAGAGTTCAATGGGCGTCGCCCTCATCACTGCTGGCTGAGCCGCTGGGCCGACTGTTGAATCTAGCGTAATGATTTGCGCTTTAACATCACTACGCAGCGTGAGCCCCTTCGCTTTCGCATCCTCTGCTTGCTGCCATGTTGAAAATGGTCCTAAACGCACGCTCCACGCTGACCGACCATTAATGACCGTTGGTTCGCTAAAACTAGGGATTTTGGACCTTTTCACATACGCCATCACTGCGTCAGCGTCCGCTTGATTGGCATAGGAACCATAAGTCACAGCAAAGGCATGAGACGATCCATCCGCAATCCTTGAATTGCTCAAGCCCTGGCCTGCGCTTGCCAGGGGCAAAGCTCCAAGGCACGCAGCAAGCAAAACCCCCTTAAAAATGTGATTCATCTTCAAACCCCAGTCCATTGAGTCGAAGATGATACCGCGCCGGGGCGACCTCGGGCCAGCACAATAATTTTCTATCTATCGACTCTTCTACGTTGAATCAGTGTAGGTTACGACTCGCCAACAACCACACAGCGAGCATGTTATGCGAACCATAATTTGTTTTTGCATTGCAACAGCATTCGTGTCATTTGCCGCTAATGCCAAGCCGAGCCTTGGTTGCCAGGAAGCAATAGGGAAAGCCAAGCACGTGCAAATCGTCTGGAATTCAGCCTCCCAGGATCTGCCGGCGACGGAGCATGTAGAGACCTCTGTTGGCCGATTGGCGCTGGCAGCAGGCAAGGATGGCTTCACTGCCCTGTCCCTCAATGGCAAGCCTGTCCAAGTTCCGTCCAGTGCCGTGGGAACGCTGGCCTATGGGCAGGTCTATGACCTGGGCAAACAGATCCTGGTGGCAGCGTTCGTGGAGCGTCCTGATGACAGCAGTGCGGTCCCCAGCGAAGTGCAGTTGCTGTTGTCAGGCGATGGGAGCGTGTTGAACAGCGCAGTTCACTCAGGGACTGCTCCCAGCAAGGGCTTCTGCTCACGTGCAGATGGCTGAGAGCCGGACAAGGCTGCTGGTCGCCCCTATAATTGCGTAGGGGCCAGCAGGCCACTGTTCCTTAAAGAAGAAAAGGAAGTCTCTTGAACATCGCGAAATTTCTCTTCATGGCTGCTGCGCTAGCTCCGGGCGTTGCAATGGCAAAGCCGAGCTACCTGAAGTGCGAGCTTGTGAGCGCTCCGAAGTATCAGCAGTTCAGTTCGCAGCGCCAAAAAGATGCGTTCTTAGCTGGCATTTTTGAAAAAGGAATAGCAGGCTTCGTTGTCCCTCCTTCTTCGACCTGGAAAATTGACCTCGATGCAGGTCAGGTCGAGGATCTTGAAAACGGCCCACGCTGGGCAGTGAAGGACCTCAAGGTAACGCGGAGGGGTTCATTGAAGGAAAAACACAGTTCGGAAGTGATTTCCTACTGAGCCGCGTTACGGGCCAGCTGTCGTATATCAAATATTCTGGAATAGATAGCTTTGTCCTGGAAGGGATCACCGTCCCCACCTACGGCGTTTGGGTCTATCAATGCAGCGCCACCAGCGAGAGAGTTGTGTAGTGTGATATCCAGATAGAAAAAAGGGGCCTTAGGCCCCTTTTTTTTGCTTGGTGTATGCGCCAACTGTGCGAACAAGCGCTTTCTTTATGACTGCGTCACCACAGCTTGCTCAGTCTCGCTCTCAGCCTCATTCTCAACGCGTGGCTCAATGACCGGCCAATTCTTCAGAGAGTAATCTCGATGTGTTCCCGCATACTTGATTACGTCAAAAACAATGCGCTTGAATGCCTCGTAGCAATGGAAGAACCCATCAAGGTGGGTCTGCGTTGCATCAGTGGTAGGCTCTAGAAGCCCGCCGTGCGCCGCTTTGTTACGAACTTTGTCCCATGCATCAAGCATGTCCTTAGTCAGAATTCCATCCGCAATTAGTCGGCGGAATGAAACCTTCAGCTTGGGCAACTTGCTGTTCTTCAGCGAACTCTTGAGGACACCCAATGCCCTGTCGTCTATCTCAAGATCGCTCGCAGAAATCTTGGCAATAGCGTCTTCAAGAAGGGCTGAAAATTCCTCGTCAATGTCACTTTCGAGATGATAGAACGTGCTGATAAGGCCTTCAATGGATGAAGCGATGACCTGGACACTGTTCTCCATGTCATTTTGATACGTCTTTAAAATGCGATGGAAATAGTGATACAGGACCTCTTGAACATCTCTAGTTGTCGCATCTGACTTAGCCTCGACCCATAGAGTCAGAAACGCGTTCCAATGCCCGCGATAGATCCATTCTCTCGGGATGAACTCAAGCAGTCGACTCCCTTGAGGACGCAGCCCATGGGGCAGAATAGTTACTTCTTCTTTATCACCCTTGATATGCCAGCTGCAGCAAGGAACGGGAGATTGTCCAGCGAGCAGGCTGACACCGGTCAAAAATGAGCGGCTATTTTTTTCAAAGTCAGGCGCGAGCGAATTGAACCGAAGCTCTACATTGCCATGATGGTCTTTGATCGCCCTCCACGTCCAACCTTCCAGCTCACACTCGAAATCATTCTCATGCGGACGAAATGGAAGCATTAGCTCGCCAGTGAAATACCACCCACAGTATTCCTTGCCATTCTTGTTTGCATGAACTGAGCGCGCAGTCTTCAACTCGCTTAGTTTGGCGGAAATTTTTAAGCTATGACCATGGCTTCGGTTGATGAGTTGACCCTCAGAAATCCACTCATGCCCGTTGTGATCTTGGCCCTTGATTGAATACAGCCCATCGTCTCCGATGAGCTTCCCAGAAATGTAATTGTTGAGAAGAGCGTAGCGGTCGTAAGGGCCTTCTATGCTTTGGCACACAAGAACAAACTCAAGCTCTGCATCCTTGTTCTGAGAAACGATGCCAACACCTTTGAAGGTTATCGGATCATTGTCAACGCATTGAGTCACTTGACAGTCAACGAGCTCCACACGAAATTCGCCGGACTGCAATTGGTCTCTAACTTGTTCAAACATGTTGCCCCCTGGTAGTCCTTTATTGTGTAGTTTGATGCCCAGATAGGAAAAAAGGGACCAAGGCCCCTTTTTTCTTCTTCAATCTTTGTGCCATCCTGCCCAGCGGAACGTTTCTGCGATCTTCGATCCACACGCTCCATTGCGCCAAGGATCTTGGGGATTTTTAGTTACGCACTGAACCCTCTTAAGCGCCCCATCATCGATGTTCCAGATGACGCGAAGGCTATACGGGATCTTGTCAGCTGAAGCATCAATAGACGTGTCAAGCTCTGTAATGTAGACAATGTGTCCAGATTCTTCCACCCGCATCGTGCTGGCAGTAACCTTCACGGCGTTAACAGCAGCCTGATCTCCACCAGTTCGCGCAGAGAAATTGTCTTTGATCTGCTGGATGTAATGCCCTTCCATCAGCCTTATGGTCTCGGGCGTCACAGTGGCATCGAGCTTGTCGGGAGGGAGTAGTTCTATTGCTGCGTTGACGATAGGCAAGCGGCCTTCTGCAGCCCCCTGCGAAGACGTGATAGGTGCTGCTCTAGCTTCTACATGCTGTGGCTGAATCACATAGCCCAGGTAGGCTCCGCCCAAGATCATGACAACCCATGCGATGACTCGGCTCTTGATCATGATCAAAGCGGCAAGAAACAAGGGAATGAAACTGTAGCCCAACCAGTGCGCGTAGCTGAGCGTAAGCATGTAGAACCCGGATCCGAGCGGCGTAAACCCATGCGCAATTCCAGCAGCCACGTAAGCAACGAACGGACCAAATATAAGAAGCGCAAGATAGTTCAATGTGCGAACCGGCATGCGCCGCTTCCTTGCCATCGTATCGTCCACGTGTTCCCACCCCTGTTTTATTTTTGGCGTGGTGATCTTACTTCATGCCGCAAGCCGATGCTCATAGTAGGGGTGACGGCGGTCATCGAAGATAGCGAACATTGCCTCCAGGTTGTTGGGATCAGGCGTTAGCCAAGCATCAGCGAATTCCGGCTTGATGTTGATGATTGTTCGATCATGGCCCGCAGCAGCAACCTCGGGCTCAGGTTCGTCTGTGATCGCAGCGAACGAATATAGGTCAGGTTCGACGCCCGTGGGATCGACCCAGTGTGACCACAAGCATGCGATATACATTGTTTCACCTGTGCTGGGATTGAACTGGACCTCATGTGATGTGCCATCAGGTCCCTCAACCATTTCATAGAATTGCTCTGCCAACATGAGTCCATGTGTATGGCCGAATTGCCTACGCCAGAACCGGGTAAGGTTGTCGCGCCGCGCATTGTAGGTGCCGCTTACCTTTCCGTTTTTTGACCTGTCAATTGACGGATCTTGCCCAGCAGGACGGCAGTGATAGCGCATCGGCCTGACAATTTTTTTCCCATTCTCAACGATGAGAACTGGGGCATACCAATCGGGCCAAATGCGGTTGTCTCTTTCAGGATCGAGGGTGGATCGCATTGCGTCAGTGATCCATCTCTTCATCTGTTTGACCTTGTTGCTACCAACGCGCACATCTGTCAGCGCTGCCTTTGTCTCTTTGACAGCTAGCTTTCGCTCAGCGTCAGCCACTCTCTTGGACTGCTTGAACATCTCTTGCTCGCTGGCTGAGATGATCCCTGCGTTATAGCTTCTGATGAGGTCATGGATCTGCTTCTCCTCAGGCGTTTGAGGATCTTTGAAGGAAAGATCCATACCCTTGGGAATTTTCCACTTCACGCCTTCGGCTCGTCGCAAATATAATTGGACGAACGCCGCGATATCGATATCAGCGCCAAAATGGCGCACATAGGTGTGGTAGTCAGCCCACACTTCTGCCGAATAACACATCACTCGCTCCTGAGGTTGTGCCGGGCGAGCATTTCATCAATTCGCCCCGCTACTTCGTCTGAGTGCTGCCCAGCCTCGTCCTCAATCAGATCAGCCAAGCCCGCAAAGGCAGGCCAGAAGTCAGCTGGGTCAGGGTATGCCTGGATCATCCCGGGAAGGGCTTCTTCCAACGCATTCAGCTTTTCTAGCAGTTCAGCTAGTGGGAGGGCCATGGGCGATCCTACCGGGTCGTTAGTGAAATTACTAATTCGGAGCTAGACTGCCGCTCCCGGTGCCCTTTGTCGCAGCCGGTGAGTCAGCGATACGTGAGAGTCCAGCCATGTCTACCAGCCCCTTCCCTGCACCAATGCCTCCAGGCCTCCTGGGCGCTGCGGATGCCTATGCTCCTTCCCTTCCGCTACCTCTCATGCCCGTGCGCGTTACATGCGGGTTCCCGAGCCCTGCAGAAGACTTCTTCGGCACTCATGATCTGTTGGACCTCAACAGCCGTTGTGTAGACAACCCCGTCGCTACCTTCTTCGTAGAGGCCGACACCGGCACGTCCATGATCGAGTTCGGCATCTTCCCAGGTGACACCCTGGTTGTGGATCGCAGCAAGACAGCCCGCCACGGCGATATCGCAATGGTGCTGTGGGAAGGCGGGTTCACTGTGAAGCAGTTGCGCCGCGTTCGTGGTCGCTTTGAACTTCACTCTGGCAACCCGGACAACGCTCCAATTATGGTTCCAGAGGATGTGGAACTTGATGTGTGGGGCGTAGTGACCTGGAGCCTGCGAAAGCAGCTGAGGCGCTGACATGCTAGGCCTTGTGGATGGCAACAACTTCTATGCCAGTTGCGAACGTATCTTCAACCCTTCGTTGCGTGGCAAACCTGTCGTTGTGTTGAGCAACAACGATGGCTGCGCCATTGCACGTAGCAGCGAGGCCAAAGCACTGGGTATCAGGATGGGTCAACCCATACATGAAGTTGAGCCACGACTTCGACGCCAACTCAAAGTTCAGTCTGCCAATTTCGCCCTTTACGGTGACATTAGCGGACGCATCGTGAGCATTCTGCAGGACCTGTTTCCGCAGGTAGAGGTCTACAGTATCGATGAGAGCTTCATATCGCTAGATGGCATTGCGCCGCGTGAAAGAGAGCGCATTGCGAAGGAAGCCAGAGAACGAATAATGAAATGGACTGGCATCCCGTGTTGCGTTGGCATCGGACCTACAAAGACGTTGGCGAAGCTATCGAACAAGCGGGCAAAGAGCACAGTTGATGGTGTGATCACGACACTACCTGGTGCTGCAGCACTCGATGCTTTTGCTGTTGAAGATGTGTGGGGAGTTGGAAGGAAGCTCACGGCCAGGTTGGGAGCGGACGGCATCATGTCTGCAGGAGATCTGGTGCGCGCTGATCCAGAGACTCTGCGCTCGCGCTATGGCGTCACGCTTGCCAGGACACAAAGGGAACTTCAGGGGGTCATGTGTTCTGATCTGCTCGAAGAAGAGCCTGATCGACAGCAGATTGTGGTGAGCAGGTCGTTTGGCAAGGAAGTGATCGAGCTAGCTGATCTACAGCAGGCAGTTGCAACGTTCGCCATCAGAGCGATGGAAAAGCTTCGCAATCGATCACTAAAGGCTGCTGGCGTATGGGTCTGGATGAATACAAATCCCTTCAAGCAAGACGCACCGCAGTATCACCCGAGCAAAGCGTTCAACTTCATCGCGCCCACTTCTGACACGCGTGAGGTGCTGATAGTGGCTCAGGCCTTGGTCAAGGCGATGCATCGCCCTGGCTACCGCTTCAAGAAGGCTGGCGTTGGCTTGCTCGATCTGACGGCCAGTGATCAAGTGCAGGCGGACCTCTTCGCGAGGCCTGATCCCCGCTCAGCAAAGATGATGGAAGTCCTGGACGCTGCCAATCGCAGGTTCGGACGGGGTGCGATGACCTTCGCCTCTGCTGCAAAGATGCGTCGAGGAAGCGAATTGGCGGTGCCGGTTTGGGCTATGAATCAAAAGCACTTGTCACCTGCTTATACGACACGCTGGGACCAGCTTCTTAAAGTCAAATAATAAAAAAAGCCCGCCAGTGGCGGGCTCTAAGTGAAGCAAACTGGCTAGATATTAGGCAGCAGGCCACTTCTGGCCGGGATTGGCATCACGCCACTTCTTGGCCTCATCCGACTTTTCCCACTCCGCAAAGGTCGTGGGGGTGCGGCCACGGCCGCTCCAGGTGTCACCGCTGGGCAGCTTGAACTTTGCCGCGACAGGCCCACGGGTGCCAGCAGAGGCATTGGAAGAACCAGCCTTGCGGCCCGGACGTGAGGCACCGCCAACGAAACGGGCAATTTCGTTCTTCTGGCGAGCATCGAAGTAATCAGCGAAGTCAGACAGCAGGCTCACGATGTTTGCGTGTGCGCTTTCAGCTTCCGCCTGAAGCTCCTGCTTTTCCTGAGCTTCAATCTTCTGGAGTTCTTCCAGCAACTTCTTCTTTTGAGCAGCCAGGCTATCCAGCTTCTTGCCCTGAGCTTCAGACTTCTGTGAAGACATTGAATTACCCCTTGAGGAATTAATTACGATTAAACCACACTTGAATCGTAAAAGGTTACAAATGGGAAATCAATAGGCCAAGGACTGTTTTTTGCCAGGAAGGATGAAATTTAACGATCAATTCAGGCGAAGGGTTTCAAGAGAACGCCTTTCGTCCTCGCCCACCAGCTCTAGCGCTAGAAGATAGAGGCCCGCTGGCTGAATTTTGATGACGGGCGATCCAGGCATACAGAAGATAAGATCCGCATCATTGGCCGCTTCCACAGCGGCGGCGCACTGCTCCTCCTCGTGACCTGTTTCCTCCATTAGGTATCCCAGCAGGGTCCGTGGAGGTGGAGAACGACGCATCAAATAGTCGAACTTGCGCCACTCTGTGATTGTCTTATGACAAGCACGCAAAACCGCACCTGGACTGATCGAGGGAAGGCCCTCAAGACCATTACCCTCGAAATCGAATGAAAGCTGACGAACCATATTACCTCCCTGGATAACCGTATTTAAACGTATACCATCAGGCTAGTATGGATTAGCGTCTTGTCAACCTGTCAGATGACCAGCTCAACACCCCTGCTCTTAGATCTTTGCTTGGCGACCAAGGCTGGCGGACTGTCTATTTCAGCTGTTTTCTCAAGCGGTTTTGTAGGCTCGTGCTCATATTTTGCAACACCCAGGTGACTGGCTATGCCTTCAGCGTCTTTTGCGGCCAGTAGTATTTCGCGTGGATGTTCCTTCAGGATCTTGATCCAGGACGCTATGTAAGCGACATGTTGGCCTGGATCGTGACCTATACCAAGACGCTCGCCGATCATCATTGACGCCATTTCCGCGCGCAGTTCTTCTTTTGCGTAGCTCTCGCTTCCAAACGCCCCTGTCAAATCGCGATCAAGTCTTGATTTGTGGCCTGTCCAATGCCCCAGCTCATGCAGTGCGGTCGCGTAGAAGTTGTCAGTTGACTTGAAGGCCTCTCTATGTGGCAAATGAATGCTATCGCGATGCGGCGAATAGAAAGCCCTATCGCCACCATCGTGACGAATTATTGCGCTGGAGTCCCTTAGGAGCTCATCGCACTGAGCGTGGCGCTCGGCTTCTTTGGGAATTTGACGGACAGGTGCTACGGGCATTCCCTCAACTTGATTTCCATTAAAGACGGAGAAAAGTATGGGGATCATTCGCTTTTTCTGATGAGGATCAACCTCCTCCTCTTTTTCAAGGGCTTCAACCCACTTGACGCAGGTTGTTGACTTCTCCCCTTTGCGGACATGACAACCCAGATCTGCAGCTTGCTTGAATGTGAGCCACCGGTCATCTGTGTATCCATTAGCGCCCTGCATCATCAGCAACATCATGGCATTTGCGCCTGAGTATCCTTTGCCGGTGATGGCGTTGTAAGGCATACCCTCACCGAGTGGCCGTGACACCCCAGCCTTCCACGGTCTAAGCCACGGGGCAGTTCCTTCCTGAAGTGCCGCAATGACGCGATCAGCATAAAGCTGAGCGTAGTCATCATATTTCGTCGCCGTGCTGCCTCGCGCATTTGATTTCTTCTTAGCAGCCATGCTGATCTTCCACCGCGATCAAGACACCGCTACTAATCAACTCCTGAATATCATGGAGAGATACGAGGCTAACGCCTTTCGCTTGACCCGTATATATGGACGCGGTGTATCCAAATGCTGCGGGACGCAGCAAATAACATTCGCTTGCAGCTAGCGCATCAGCCAAGCCTACTGCATCTTCATCATATGCCTCTTGATCCAATTTCATTCAACACCCAACTTCTAATATCTACAAATAACTATGAAGCGTTTTTGGGAGTTGGCAATAGGGGCTTGACAAATCAATCAAGTTGATCATATTGAACTTAGTTACTTCAATTTTTTTTATTTAATCAAGTAAATTGAAGAGACTTTGTGATCACTTGATCTTCTTATGCTTTTTTGAAGGAACTTTAGGTTGTCCCCTAAACTTCCAAACAAACCGCACAAAGCCCCTCCCAGGAGGGGCTCATCTTCTTATTTGACGAACTCCAATGTTGCAGCTATTTGTAATATATGGACATATCAAATATTTATGAAGCTCTCATTTATGGAATAGCCTTTGGGCTACTTCATTTCTCGCTCGTGTGGTTCTTCATAAGGTCACTCGATGACAAGCGCCTGCTTGTATTCACGGCCACTGTGTCAGTCATTAGCGCCGTTGCGGGGGTTGCCGCCTGGTTGGTGAGACCACTGGCATTTAGCGACTCGCTACTAGACACGCACATAGTGACGTGGTTTTCAGTCTTAGGTATCTGCGTGCTTACTGCAACGATAAGTCGCTACAAACAGCTGAGCGCGAGATGAAACAATCAGGAAACTCACTGATTGAATTCTTGCTTGTAACAAGCGTGATTCTAGTAGTGACAGCGAGCATTTTGGCTCTAGCAGGTCAAACAGACAAAAGGCGGGTCAATGAGGAGCTAAGTGACTTAGCTTCTTTGACTGCCAGTGCAGAGCGATCCTTGGGAATGCCACAAGGTCACTATGAGGGGCTTCCTGGCAAACTGATTGAGGAAAAGCTTGTGCCAGCAAACATGGTTGACTCGACAGGTCACTTGCAGAGCAGATGGGGGCCTGTGGACCTTGTTCCTATCGATGTAGGCGCGAAGCGCCTCGCGGGCTACAGCATCACTTACCAGAACGTTCCATCGCCTGCCTGCCCGCTACTTGCCAAAGGTGGACCAAAGGACAAACGCTCGATCAGGGTTGATGACGTTGAAGTGGGAAGGTTTGGAAACATCAATGCGACTGCGCTTGCGCAAGCCTGTTCCAAGGAAACTGTCAATATCACGTTTGAGCATCATCTCAATGAGCCGGGCAAGCGACCCCTCTAGGTCCATTGCCCGGCCTCTGCGTCTGTGAGCTTTTCATACTGCTTTGAGCCCAGGATTTCTAGCGCACATTTTTCCGCATCGGAAGCACCTGACGGTTGACAGCAGATCATTCCAGATTGAACCATCGCTTCCCAGAATGCCGATTTATTCAGCACTTCTGACGGCTTCATGAGCGATAGCTCCACCCTCTTCTGACTCCACGCCTGATATGAAGAGAAGACCACGCCGCGCTCAACTTCTGCCTTGTCACTAGAAGAGACTTGCTCTGTCGTTGCCCACTCTCTGATCTGCTCAGTAGCACGTCCACAGATCATCACTTCATAGAAGTCCGCCTGCTTGCCTCCAACCCTGCGATTTGATTTGTGAGCTGGGTTGACCAGCCCAGCTTCTGACATACCGCGCCAAAACTGACGTGGTGTAAGGATTTCACCTGATTGATAACCCTGCAGTCCGCACCAGGCTTCATAGCCTGCGTAGATTTCTGTTAGCTGCACCCAGTGTCCAGGCTCAGAGACAACACGCATTTCGTCTGCCCAGGCACGGATACTGTCAGAGCCGTTGCGAGCCCTCTTCTTAGCGGCTCTAGCAGCTTCAGGTAGCTCCTGATCAGACAGTGGACGGCCGCGAGCTACAACGCGCCTTGCACCTTCAAGCATCCAGTCCAACACCAGCTTGCCTTCAGTCTCAAGGATGGTCTTCTGGAAGTCAGGGATGCGCTCACTCTCGGGGATGACAACATTCCATTGCACGACTGTAAGACGACGCCACACACCATCGGATTTGTCGCGAACAAAAGGAGCACTGTTGCTTGTGATCAACCACTTCGCTTTAGAGTGATAGCTAGCGAGGGCCTTTTCGTTTTTACGATCAATGCCTATGCCATTGCCTGAAACAAGCGTTTTGAAGCGCCCTTCTGCCCATCGTTCGCACTCAACCTCATCAACAAGGATCAGGCTTGCGCCCACGAGCGGTTCAAGGCTGAAGCGATCACCCAACGCTTCTAGACTCAAGCGAACAGACTGCCGGTGCATCGCTTCAACGAGCTCTGCCAGCGTAGATTTTCCTGACCCGGCTGCGCCATACCACCAAGCAGCTTTCGAATAATTTCCTGGCAACAGCGTCATTCCGCATTGTTCCTGGACTAATGCGCGAACTTCCGGATCCGGCAACGCGCGTTCCAGGAACTGTGCAAACTTTGACGTTTGAGGCAGCGCAGTGGTGCTGTAGGGGCGGTGTCCTGAAGCGCCACATTTGATGCGCACTGCATGTGTCATTCCCAGCGCAGGATCAGGCTTCAGCGCCTGAAATCCGGTGGGCAGGACTTCTATGTAGTAGTCAGCACAAGGAACAATGGCGCGCTTATCGCTCTGGACGGGCAAGGGATTGAGGCTTCTCAAGTCCACAATTGCATGTTCCCAGCAGGATACTGCCCTCTTCTGGCTCACAGCGTGTTTTGCATTGCTTTTAAGCCACTCTGAGGCCACTCCAACACCTACGTCAGTGCTGACAGCCTTCCAGAATGTTCCGTCCCATTTGTGAATGACAGCCCCTGACGCTTCAGACGCTTGGCATGCCCACTTGCCAATTTTTCCTGATGTGATTTGGCCTCCGAAAATATATTCAAGTGAAGGCGGCTTGACCTTACCTCGTGAATCGACTTCATGCGCAGCAACCCACTCTTTTTCGATCTTTGCCCTTTGCTTTGCTCTCGCCTCCTCCAATGAGGCTGTGTTTTCGTTTTCTATGACAACGGCCGCAGCTGGCGCGCCGCGCACACGTGAATAACGCCTAGTTGGCTCAAAGTGTCCTGAGGTGTTGACAGAACTCCCAACCGATGGAATATTATCTATACGCATGTTTTCTCCTTAAATCCTTCGCCCTGCCAGGCGGGGGATTTTTTATTGGTTGTTTGGTAAGGCGGCGTCTAATATGCGCCTAATTTTGTCGCTTGTAGATATTGTTGACCGCTGGGCCTCGGCCTGGAGTCGCAACGCCAACGCACGTTCCAGGCGCAGATTGATATGAACATCCTTTCGAACCGGGACCTTTGCCCTTTCAGTAGAGCTCTGATTATTGTTATCCACAAAATCTCCTGTATTACAGTTGGAATACATCCAATAAAACATAAGTTTTGGTTTCGTCAAGGGCCGTTATCAGCGACAAATGCCTGCTGGTCTTCTATGCCCGAAAACAGAAGACCAGCAGAAGACCAGCAACAAAGACCAGCAGCTGAAACCGTTGGTATATAAGGGTTTTGAAACAAATATCATCCTCTGCTGGCCTGCTGGTCTTAGAAATGCATATTTCTCACTGCGCATATTTGTTCTATATGCATGCACATAGAAAAAGTTGAAACAAAGGCCAGCAGGCCAGCAAGGCCAGCAGCGACCTCGCAAACCTTTATGGGGCAAGGCTTTCGGCCTGCTGGTCTTCCTGCTGGTCTTCTGCTGGTCTTCGTTTTGCCAGTGAGAAGACCAGCAGGGAGCAACAACGAAAAAGCCCCCATTTAGGGGGCTTTGTATAATTCAAACATGAAACATTAAATCCTGTCAGGCCTTTTAATACCAATGGATTTGGGGGTATTAACATCCAAAATCCGCTCTTCATCCATGGCTCTTTGAACCCTTCCTCCCGCCTCAATCGCGGCGATGAGGGATTTCAACTCAAAATGAGCAACTTCAGCGTAGGGCTCCCTATGCGCATCGCTCACCCAGGGAAGAGCAAGAGCGTCAATCAGTGAAACTTCAATTGTGTCTTCAAGATCATTCTGAATCACCTGCTCTTCTGGGAGTGACCAAAGATGACCTGCTATCCGCCCCTCGATAACGAGCCAAGGGTGGATATCTGAAACTCCTTCCAGACCATTGAAAGAAAGGACGCCAAGCCTTCTTGCCTTTTCCCTAGCCTTTGCAAGAGCATCCTCAGCAATTTTTAATTCAATCGTCGCTTGGATGCGATCAACATCACGCAAGACGGATTCAACCTCGCTCCTTTTCCCTCTTGTCACCGAGGATCCTTCTCGCGATTTCAAGAAGCGATCAAGGGACTGCAGGGTAAAGCCCATGTGCTGATTTACAGCCGTGGTGCCAGGGCGCGAGGGATTTTTAACTGGCTCAGGCCCTTCCCCCGCCCTCACCCATGCCCTTAGGGTGGTGTAATGGACACCCAAATAAAAGGCGGCAGCTTTTGTGCTGACCTTTGCTCTAACCCCGCTTTTAGCTTCTTCTATTTCCTCTTGCCACTGCGCCTTGTCAGGCGGGGGTGATACGGATACGGGATCACGCGACAGTGGAAATACATTACTCATCCGCTCCACCCTTTTCCTTCTCAGGCAGCAAAGGCCAGTCAACTGGCTTCAACTGATTGTAGAAGGTAGGTGCACTTGAAGCCATTAGCTGCTCAACACGAGACAGAGCCTCTTGCAGCTCATACCACTCCGGCTCCTGATAGCGAATAGTGGAAGCCGATCCGGCGTCAGGGTCCGTTGGATCTTTTGGAGCAAGGTGATTAAAGAGCCTGCTGACGATGCGATCAGGGATCTGAAGCTTACCTGCGTAGCGGCCTAGCGTCCTGCGTAAATCGTGGGGCGTTGGCCCGAATTCAACAGACAGCTTCTCGCCCAGCCCTTTCATAATGGCCTTGCTGTCCTTGTAATGCCCCTCTGCGGCCCGCGCACTACGCGCCGGATACACCCACCGGGCCCGAGGATCATCCGCCTCCAATCGCCTCTCAAAGCGGTGACGCATGAGGGCCGTGGAGAACGGGCCCAACGGCATGTTGTGATCGCGCCGGTTTTTAGTCTGAGCAAAGAATACTTGCGCCCCTTCTTTCCCGGTCATGGGATTGATGGACGTGCGCCCTTCTTTGCGGGCTTTGGGATCCATGGCATCAAGCCACACCCATGAAGTCGTTTCACGCTCACTCTCTGGCACGCGGTCGAACCATGCCAATTCTGCGGTTTCATTTCTGCGAGCGCCTAAGAAGAGCGTTGAAAGCAGGTAATAGACTCCGCTCTCATTCTGGCCTCGCTGAGCCAGACGCCTGCTCCAGAGGTATTCAATGGCTGCGCCAAGTGTTCCATCGGCCTCACCCAGGGGATTACGAACGCGGGCTTTAACGTAGTAGCTGTGAAGAGCCCTAGCATCGCGCATTCGTCCCTCTTCCCAGAGGACCTGGAAATCATTTCCAAAAATGATTGGATTGCGCCCTGCTTTTTTAGCCTGCCGCTTTTCCTTATCGATCACATAGCGCACAGCGCGCGATGCTGCGGCAAAGGTTTGTTCTGCGGCACTTACGCCTGCGGCTTTAATTCGAACCCGCATGGCTTCGCTAGCGACCCCGAGCTTATCCAACTCTTCCTTTGTCAGATTCACCCGCCCCACCTTCTCCATGCAGGCTTTGATTTCAGGCGTCAGCCGATTTGAGTGAAGCGCGGCAGAAAGCCAGGTTGCATTGAATGCCTTTAAAACATCTTCCTCGGTGATGTGCCTTATTTGCTTGCTGCCAAAATTGACCTCATCACGATCCAGGCGTGCGATTGTATTGTTAAGCATCTTGATAGTGCCCTCCGCCGCAGGTGGCGTGCGCCTGATAAGCATGTCGCGATAGAGAGTTATCGCCCCATTGACAGTCAATTGCCTCATTTCTTCAATGGTAGTCTCGGCGCGCTCATTGACCTTGGGATGAGCACCCGTTTCCTTCGACTCCTGGAACTTGTGGCGGGCCAGCCTATGGGCTTCTTCAAGGGACAGATCCCGAGTGTCTCCCACCGTGAAGCGCATCACCTTGCCATTGATCTTGCGCTGAACCTCGTAGCTGGCCTTTGTCTTTCCTACATAGACGCCAAAGCCCGTGGGAGCCTCCTTGCTCGCGTCGAGGAACCTCCAGGCCTTCCCCTCAGGGTTGGGCTCAAGGACAGCGTAGCCGCCTCTGGCGGAGACTACTGGACTGCCGCTCTTGTCTAGCGCTGGACGCATAGTGCTGCGAAGCTGTCGCAGCTGCTCTTCATTGAACTTCAAGCGAAGTGCCATCTAGTGTTCCTCCTGGATCTGGCTACCGCTGGTGCCCCGCACGGCCCCGGTAGCCAAATTCTGCCACCTTTTTGTGCCCTGCAGTGATTTGGCTACCCTGTGGCTACCTTCTGCGCTTCCAGAGCCATCTACAGCCTTCCACTCACTCGCACATCCGCATCTGCAGAACCGCTATAAATGACTGATATTGCTACAAAACCTAAGAAATCGAAGCCGTCAGACGACCATACACCTTTGATGAAGCAGTTCTTCGCGGCCAAGTCCGATTACCCGGACCTGCTGCTGTTCTTCCGCATGGGTGACTTCTACGAACTGTTCTACGACGACGCCCGCAAGGCGGCGCGCCTGCTCGACATCACCCTGACCCAGCGCGGCAGCTCCGGCGGCGCACCGATCCCGATGGCCGGCGTGCCGGTACATGCCTATGAAGGCTACCTGGCACGGCTGGTGGCGCTGGGCGAGTCGGTGGCGATCTGCGAGCAGATCGGCGACCCGGCGCTGGCCAAGGGCCTGGTCGAGCGCAAGGTGGTGCGCATCGTCACCCCCGGCACGGTCACCGACGAGGCGCTGCTGGATGAACGCCGCGACACCCTGCTGATGGCCCTGTCGCGCAGCAAGCAGGGCTACGGCCTGGCCTGGGCCGACCTGGCCGGCGGCCGCTTCCTGGTCAACGAGGTGGAAACCGACGACGCGCTGGAAGCCGAACTGGCACGGCTGGAACCGGCCGAGCTGCTGGTGCCCGATGAAGAGAACTGGCCGGAGTTCCTGCGCCAGCGCACCGGCGTACGTCGCCGCGCGCCGTGGCTGTTCGATGCCGACAGCGGCCGCCGCCAGCTGCTGAATTTCTTCAAGCTGCATGACCTGAGCGGCTTCGGCATCGACGACAAGCCGCGCGCCACCGCTGCGGCCGGTGCCCTGCTTGGCTATGTCGAGGAAACCCAGAAGCAGCGCCTGCCGCACCTGACCTCGATCGCGATGGAAACCGCCGGCGAGGCGATCGCGATGAACGCCGCCACCCGCCGCCACCTGGAACTGGATACGCGCGTCGACGGCGACACCCGCAATACCCTGCTGGGCGTGCTCGACAGCACGGTGACGCCGATGGGCGGGCGCCTGCTGCGGCGCTGGCTGCACCGCCCGCTGCGCCTGCGCGAGGTGCTGGTACAGCGCCACCATGCGGTGGAAACCCTGATCGACCGCGGCAGCGACGCCGACATCCGCGAACAGTTCCGCCGTCTCGGTGACCTGGAACGCATTCTCACCCGCGTCGCGCTGCGTTCGGCGCGGCCGCGCGATTTCTCCACCCTGCGCGACGGCCTGGGCCTGCTGCCGGCGGTGCGCGAGGTGCTGGCACCACTGGATTCGCCGCGCCTACAGACGCTGCATGCGGCGCTGGGCGAACACGACGAGTGCGCGCAGCTGCTGGCCAGCGCCATCGCCGAAATGCCGCCGCTGAAACTGAGCGACGGCGGCGTGCTGGCCGATGGCTTCGATGAAGAGCTGGACGAACTGCGCCGCCTGTCCACCCACGCCGACCAGTTCCTGGTCGACCTGGAACAGCGCGAGCGCGAAAGCAGCGGCATTCCCACCCTGAAGGTGGGCTACAACCGCGTGCACGGCTACTACATCGAAATCAGCAAGGGCCAGTCCGACCGCGCGCCGGTGCACTACACCCGCCGCCAGACGCTGACCAATGCCGAGCGCTACATCACCGAGGAACTGAAGGCGTTCGAGGACAAGGTGCTGTCCGCGCGCGACCGTTCGCTGTCGCGCGAGAAGTACCTGTACGAGCAGCTGCTGGACACCCTCGGCGGCCAACTGGAACCGCTGAAGCAATGCGCCGCCGCGCTGAGCGAACTGGACGTACTGGCGGCCTTCGCCGAACGCGCGCAGGCGCTGGACTGGGCGCGCCCGGAGCTGCAGGCCGAGCCGTGCCTGAAGATCGAGCGTGGCCGCCACCCGGTGGTCGAGGCGGTGCGCGAGCAGCCGTTCGAACCCAATGATCTGGATCTGCATCCGGACCGTCGCATGCTGGTCATCACCGGCCCGAACATGGGCGGTAAATCGACCTACATGCGGCAGAACGCGCTGATCGTACTGCTGGCCCACATCGGCAGCTTCGTGCCGGCCAGCCGTGCGCTGATCGGCCCGATCGATCGCATCCTGACCCGCATCGGCGCCGGCGACGACCTTGCCCGCGGGCAGTCGACCTTCATGGTCGAGATGGCCGAAACCAGCTACATCCTGCATCACGCCACCGCCCATTCGCTGGTGCTGATGGACGAGATCGGCCGTGGCACGTCCACCTACGATGGCCTGGCGCTGGCCGACGCGGTGGCCCGTCACCTGGCCTACCAGAACCGCTGCTACACGCTGTTCGCCACCCACTACTTCGAGCTGACCGCGCTGGCCGACGAGCAGCACGAGGGCGGCCGCAGCGGCATCGCCAACGTGCACCTGGACGCGGTCGAGCACGGAGAGGCGCTGGTGTTCATGCACGCGGTAAAGGATGGCCCGGCGAACCGCAGCTTCGGCCTGCAGGTGGCGGCACTGGCCGGCCTGCCGCGCGCCACCGTGGCACAGGCACGACGTCGCCTGGCCGAGCTGGAACAGCGCGGTGGTGAAAGCCATGCCGCCGAGTTGGCGCCGCAGGCGTTGGATGCACCGCAGCAGTTCGGCCTGTTCGCGGCACCGTCGAGCAAGGCGCAGGACGCGCTGGCGGCAATCGACCCGGACGAACTGACGCCGAAGCAGGCGCTGGAAGCCCTGTACCGGTTGAAGGCACTGCTGTAGCCGCGGCGCACGCCCATGGCCTCCCGCTCGCCTTGCGGGAGGCCTGTTGAAAGACCGTGCAAATCCGATTCTGCGTTTCAATTGACAGAATCTATCAACCTGAACGAATCATTCGATTATTCATTTCATCTGGCCATAGCTAAAGTCGAGTGAAGATGTTTCTCCCACGTCTTCACCGCCACCAGGAGCCAGCCGATGAGCCAGTCCGACAACAACAACGCCAAGTGCCCGTATCACACCGCCCCGTCGCCGGAGCAGGGCGCCGAGCAGCAGCGCGAGCTCAGCACCACGCCCAAGCAGAAGCATGGCGATGATCCGGTCACGCCGATGACCACGGCCTTCGGCGCACCGGTGGTGGACAACCAGAACAGCAAGACCGCCGGCCCGCGTGGCCCGCTGCTGATGGAAGACGTCTGGCTGCTGGAAAAGCTGGCCAACCTCAACCGCGAAATCATTCCCGAGCGCCGCATGCACGCGAAGGGCTCGGGCGCGTTCGGCACCTTCACCGTCACCCATGACATCAGCAAGTACACCCGCGCCAAGCTGTTCGAGAAGGTCGGCAAGCAGACCGAGATGTTCGCCCGCTTTACCACGGTGGCCGGCGAGCGTGGCGCCGCCGACGCCGAGCGTGACATCCGCGGCTTCGCGCTGAAGTTCTACACCGAAGAAGGCAACTGGGACCTGGTCGGCAACAACACCCCGGTGTTCTTCCTGCGCGACCCGCGCAAGTTTGCCGACCTCAACAAGGCGGTCAAGCGCGACCCGCACACCAACCTGCGCAGCGCGCGCAACAACTGGGACTTCTGGACGCTGCTGCCCGAAGCCCTGCTGCAGGTGACCGTGGTGATGAGCGACCGCGGCATTCCGCGCAGCTTCCGCCACATGCACGGTTTCGGCTCGCACACCTACAGCTTCACCAACGCCGACAGCGAACGCTTCTGGGTCAAGTTCCACTTCGTCAGCCAGCAGGGCATCGAATCGCTGACCGACGCGCAGGCGCAGATCCTGGTCGGCCATGACCGCGAAAGCCACGGCCGCGACCTGTTCGCCGCGATCGAGAAGGGCGACTTCCCGAAGTGGAAGCTGTTCATCCAGGTCATGCCGGAGCTGGACGCGGAAACCTACCGCGTGCATCCGTTCGACCTGACCAAGGTGTGGCCGAAGAGCGACTACCCGCTGATCGAAGTGGGCCAGTTCGAACTGAACCGCAACCCGGTCAACTGGTACCAGGACGTGGAGCAGTCGGCGTTCGCACCGAGCAACCTGGTGCCGGGCATCGGCCCGTCGCCGGACAAGATGCTGCAGGCGCGCCTGTTCGCCTATTCCGATGCGCAGCGCTACCGCCTGGGCGTGAACCATCACCAGATTCCGGTGAACGCCGCGCGCTGCCCGGTGCACAGCAACCACCGCGATGGTGCGATGCGCGTGGACGGCAACTACGGCGGCCTGCCGCACTACGAGCCGAACAGCTACGGCCAGTGGCAGGAGCAGCCACAGTACCGCGAGCCGCCGATGAAGATCCGGGGCGACGCCGACTTCTGGAATTTCCGCGAGGACGACGCCGACTATTTCAGCCAGCCCGGTGCGCTGTTCCGCAGCTACAACCAGGCGCAGAAGGACCGCCTGTTCGCCAACACCGCCCGCGCCCTGGGCGATGCGCCGGACTTCATCAAGCAGCGCCACATCGACAACTGCAGCAAGGCCGACCCGGCCTACGGTGCCGGTGTTGCCGCGGCGCTGAAGGCGCTGGCCAGCCAGCCGTCGGATCCGTTCAAGCCGGCGCAGCCGGAAGCGGACTTCCCCACCGCCACCCCGGGCGCCGAAGACATCGAGCTCTGATCGCCCTGCCCCGTGTACGGCACGCCGCCTCCCAGTGAGGCGGCGTCGCCGTTTTAACGGTCCGCGTCGTACCTTCTGCACGCCCAACCCCAATCAAGGATTCCGCAGATGAGCCTGACCGATGAACTTCTCGCCAAATTGCAGGGCGCCCCGCTGCAGCAGGTGTCGCAGCAGCTCGGCATCAGCGATACCCAGGCTTCCGGCGCGATCAGTGCCGCGCTGCCGGTACTGATGGGCGCGCTGGGCAACAACGCCGCGCAGCCACAGGGCGCGCAGGCACTGCTCGGCGCCTTGCAGAACAACCACAGCGGCCTGGACCTGGGCGGCGTGCTCGGTTCGGTGCTGGGCGGCGGTGGCGCCAGCGGTGGCGCTGCCAGCGACGGTGCCGGCATCCTCGGCCACATCTTCGGCGGCAGCCAGCAGAAGGTGGAAACCGGCCTGGCCCAGGCCACCCAACTCGACAGCGGCCGCACCAGCCAGCTACTGCAGATCCTCGCGCCGATCGTGATGGCCTTCCTCGCCCAGCGCCTGGGTGGCGGCCAGGCCGATGCCAGCTCGCTCAGCCAGGCCCTCGGCCAGGAAAAGCAGCAGGTGCAGCAGCAGGGTGGCCTGGCCGGTGGCCTGCTAGGCAGCCTGCTGGACCAGGATGGTGATGGTCAGCTGGGCGTGGGCGATCTGCTCAAGCTGGGCGGCAATCTGCTCGGCGGCAAGCGCTGAAGGAAAGCCTGGCCGGACATGGGCGGGCGCTACCGGCATCGCCATGGGTAGCGCCGGGCCAGGCCCGGCGGCTTACCGGTTGCCCGCCTTCAAACGCTGCAGGATCGGTGCGAACAGGGGCGCCTGCATCGAACGCGGCGGCTCGACATGGCCGCCCTTTTCCTGCGCCTGCCAGTACGACCACGGCAGCGGCTTGTCGCCCAGTTCGTAGTCCATGCCGTCCCAGCCATCCTCGCGGAAGGCGTAGAAGGCCCAGTGCACCTTGTCCTGCTCCAGCACCTGCAGCACATCCTGCAGGTAGCGGCTGCAGTCCGGCCACCGCCGCATGCAGCCGAATTCGGCCACCACCATGCGGTTGGCACCGACGCCATGCGAGGCGGCCCACGTCATCGGCTGCTGCAGGTAACGGCGTACACGCGCCGCATCCCAACGCTCGCTGCCTGCACCGAACGGCACCTGCGCCGGATAGCGCCAGGGTTTGGCACGCGTCTGGTTCGGTGCACTGGTTGCCGCGTACGGCTCGTACATGTGCACGCTGTACAGCAGCTTCGAATCCGCCAGCGGTGCCGGCCAGTAGTTGAAACCGTCGGCGGCGGCATACCAGCCCGCATCCAGCATCAGCGGCATCGCGGTGTCGACCTCGCGGATGCTGGCGATCAGCTCCGAGTAGAAGCGGCGCAGATCGCGTGGGCCGTCCTGCACACCGGCATACCACCGCTGCATCGCCTCAGTGGACGCATGCTCGGCCAGGCCTGCACCGTACTCGGGCACCGGCTCATTGATGAGGTTGTAGGCGGCCAAGGCAGGATGACCCTTCAGCGCCGTGGCCAGGTCATGCCAGAAGCGACGGGCCGGCACATGGTTGTCGAAGGACTGCCACAGGCGCTGGTCGACCACATCGCCGTTGTGCTGCTTCCAGCGCAGCAACGGCAGCGACAGCGGCGTCAGCACCACTTTCAGCCCGGCCGCATCGGCGTCATCCAGCACCCGTCGCAGCGTGGCCAGGTCGGCCGGAACCAGTCCGCGATAGTCATCGGCGTTGCCGATCAGGAAGTCACGATCGCCCTGCCCCTTCCACTTGTCCGGCACCAGCCGCACCCAGGTCGCACCGGTCGCACGCAGCGCCTCGAAGTATTTCCGGTCCGGAGGCGACATGTTCATGCTGTTGCCACCGCGTTGCGGAACGTCCCAGAAGGTGATGTCGGCAGCGTGCAGTGGCGCCGCAGCAAGCAGGGACAGGCATAACAGCAGACGACGCATGGGCAGGCCTCCGATAGGTGAAAAACCAGCCTGCCCAGCGCAATCCGAACGCACCGTGACCGGCGCTTTGTTTCGCACCGCGATAGGAACAATCCGTTGGAATCAGGATTTCGCTAGAGCGCGTCGATGTCACCCAAGGCCCGGATCAAACGCCGCGCGCGCTTGTCCGGCTTGTGTTCCGGCGGCTGGAAACCATCGCGTGCGGCAATGCGCAGTGCACGCTGTTCGGCACGGCGCGCCTTCGAAGCCTCGCTCTCGGCGTACAGCTGCTGTGCCGTTGGCGCCGGCCCGCGCTGGTCGCTCAGGCCCAGCACCTGGATCTCGAAATGCTCCTCGCCGCGGTCGACCTGCAGCTGCTCACCCACGCGCACCGCGCGCGAGGACTTCGGGCGCTGCCCGGCCACGCTGACCTTGCCGGTCTCGATGGCCTGCTTGGCCAGGCTGCGGGTCTTGAAGAAACGGGCCGCCCACAACCAGATGTCCAGGCGGACACTGGGCGACAACGGGGAAAGCTCAGGCATCGGTGCGGACTACTCCGGTGGCTTGTTCAGAGGACGCGGATGGTCGGGGTCGGTGCGGCAGCCGCTGCCCCCAATCAACGTGGGTACACCAGCGGACAGGTCCTGGCGCTGGCTGCCGACCAGGCACTCGGGTCGGTCGGTCGGCCGCACCTGGGTATCGCCCAGCCGGTCACCTGTCGAACATGCGGCCAGTGCGGTGCCGATCAAGGCCATCGCCAGGCTCCATTTCACCTGCAGTCGTTGATGCATTGCCACATCCTGCAAACCGGCTTGGTGCTAGTGTGCGCCTCCCGGGAATCGATCACCACTCCATGGCCAAAGCGCCGCTTGACCTGACCTCCGGCCCGATCGGCCGCAACCTTCTGCTGTTCTCCCTGCCGATCCTGGCGGGCAACATCGCGCAGTCGCTGAACGGTTCGGTGAATGCGGTCTGGGTCGGGCGCTTCCTCGGCGAGGCGGCACTGACCGCCACCGCGAACGCCAACAACATCATGTTCTTCCTGATCGGCTCGGTGTTCGGCTTCGGCATGGCCTCGACCATCCTGATCGGCCAGGCGATCGGCGCGCGCGACATCGCGCAGGCACGGCGCGTGGTCGGCACCAGCGCTACCTTCTTCATCGGCCTGTCGGTGATCATCGCCATCGCCGGCTGGTTCATGGCCCATCCGCTGCTGGCGGCGATGGGCACACCGGCCGCCTCGCTGCCGTTGGCCGAAGCCTATCTGCAGATCATCTTCCTGGCGATGCCGACGCTGTACGCGTTCGCCTTCCTCACCGCTGCACTGCGCGGTGCCGGTGACTCGCGCACGCCGTTCCGTTTCCTGATGGTGTCGGTGGCACTGGACATCGTGCTGAACCCGGTACTGATCTTCGGCATGGGGCCGTTCCCGGCGCTGGGCATTGCCGGTTCGGCCTGGGCCACGCTGGTCGCGCAGACGCTGTCGCTGGCCGGCCTGCTGCTGTACATGCGGCACAAGCGCCACACCCTGTGGCTGGCCCGCGCCGACATGCGCCTGTTCAAGCTCGACCTGACCATCCTCAAGGCGCTGGTCATCAAGGGCGTGCCGATGGGCCTGCAGATGGTGCTGATCTCGCTGTCGGTGATCCTGCTGATGACCATGGTCAACCAGTACGGCACCGACACCGGCGCCGGTTACGGCGCTGCCCTGCAGCTGTGGAACTACCTGCAGATGCCGGCGATGGCGATCGGTGCGGCCTGCTCGTCGATGGCCGCGCAGAACGTCGGTGCGCAGCGCTGGGATCGTGTGCGCGGCACTGCGCGCCAGGGCGTGCTGTTCAACTTCCTGCTGACCGGCGCGCTGATCCTGCCGCTGGTGCTGTTCGACCGCCAGCTGCTGGCGCTGTTCCTGCCACCGGCCAGCCAGGCGCTGGACATCGCCCGCCACCTCAACCACGTGGTGATCGGCTCGTTCCTGTTCTTCGGCGTCAGCTTCGTGATCTCCGGCGTGGTGCGCTCCACCGGCGCAGTGATTCCGCCGCTGCTGATCCTGGCCGGTTCGCTGTGGGGCGTACGCGTGCCGTTCGCCGAACTGCTGCAGCCGTACTGGGGCGCCGATGCGATCTGGTGGAGCTTCCCGGTCAGCTCGCTGGTGTCGATGCTGCTGTCGCTGGCGTATTACCGCTGGGGCGGCTGGCGCAAGGCGAAGATGATGGGCAAGCCCTCGCACGCCGAAGAACTGGCCACGCCGTCGGAGATTCCGGCCTGCCCGCCGTCGCCGGTGGCCGACCCGGATGCCGCGCCACTGCGGTAGTGCCGGCCGCTGGCCGGCACCTTCAAACCTCTCCGGAAACATCGTGCAACAGCCGGCCAGCGGCCGGCTCTACCGCTTCTTCTTCGCCGCCGGTCATTACCACGGTAGTGCCGGCCGCTGGCCGGCAACCTCAAGCCCCTCCGGAAGCATCGTGCAACAGCCGGCCAGCGGCCGGCTCTACCGCTTCTTCTTTTTGGCAGCGTTGAACGTGGCCGCCGCGCGCAGCAGTGCCTTCAACGCCGCGGCATCCGGCATCGCGCCTTCATGGATGTCGATCGCACGTCGCGTGTTGCCGTCCAGGCTGGCGTTGAACAGGCCCTTCGGATCGGCCAACGCCGCACCGTTGGCAAAGGTCAGCTTCACCGCCTGCTTGTAGGTCTCGCCGGTGCACAGGATGCCGTTGTGCTCCCACACCGGTGTACCGCGCCACTTCCAGGTTTCCTGCACGTCCGGCAGCGCCTCATGGATCAAGGCACGCACGCGTGCCAGCGCCTCGCCACGCCAGTCGCCCAGCTCGGCGATGCGTGCATCGATCAGTTCAGCGGCCGGGGTTCCGGCATCGGCAGGGTTCGGTGCATGCGTGGCCATCAGCGGTTCTCGTCGGCAGGGAGATCGGAACGATGCACTTACATGCGCTCGCCGGGCAATGCCGCGGCCTGGCGCACCCAGTCGAGGAACTGCGCCTCATCCAACGCACCCTCCTGCTGGATGTGCAGGTAGCGCGTATCAGCACTCTTCGACGGCTCCGGCGGCACCGGCTTCAGCGCAGCGCCGCGGAAGAACGCCACCTTGATGTAGCGGGTGAAGCAGTGGAAGCTGAGAAACCAGCCTTCGCCCGGCGCAACCGCATACATCGGCGAATTCCACTTCACTGCCTTGTGCACACCGGGTACAGCCTGTTCGATCAGCGCGTCCAGCTGTGCTCCGATCGGCCGCTTCCAGTCCGGCATCGCCGCGATATAGGCCTGCACCGGCGCATCGCCTTCGCCCTTGGCGATCTGCGGGTTGCCGCCGGACAGCAGTTTAGGGGCAGCGGAGGGTGCGGTTCGCTGGGCAGGCATCGCACGGCACGTCCATCAGGATGAGATTGCAGCCTAGCGCGGCCCATCGCTGGCGGTCACGGCGCAGTGCGCCATCGGCTCAGTCCGCTTGCCGCGCCCGGAACTGCTGCCAGTCCGGCAGCTTGCGGTGGCGGCGCAGCGAGCGCATCAAGGCCGCCATCACCACGCCGAACAGCGCACCGGCCAACAGTCCGGCCGCCAGCAGCAGGGCCAGCGGGCGCTCACTGCCCTGCCACAGCATCAGCCACATCAGCGCGGTCCAGAACAGCCCGAACAGCAGGCCCTGCACCAGCGCATTGGTGCCGAAGCCGGCCAGGATCGGCGGTGGCAGTGCGATGCCCATGCGCCACAGCACACGATGCAGCAGCGGTGCCGACTGCACGCGCGCCAGCCCTTTTCCGTCGAGGAAGCGCAGCGCCGACTGGATCACGGCGGGGTAGCGCGGGTTGATGTCGTTCATCCCCTGATCGTGGCCGAAGCGATGCCGGAAACGCAAACGGCCACCCGAAGGTGGCCGTCGCGGCAACAACCGAAGTTGTTTATCAGGCCTTTTCGGCCAGACGGGCAGCCTTGGCGGCAGCAGCGGCAGCCAGGTCTTCCTTGATGCGGGCAGCCTTGCCTTCCAGGCCACGCAGGTAGTACAGCTTGCCGGCGCGGACCTTACCACGACGCTTCACTTCGACCGAGTCGATGATCGCGCTGTGGGTCTGGAAAACGCGCTCGACGCCGTAGCCGTGCGAGATCTTGCGGACGGTGAACGAGGAGTTCAGGCCGGCGTTCTTGGTGGCGATGACAACGCCTTCGTAGGCCTGCACGCGCTCGCGGCTGCCTTCCTTCACCTTCACGTTGACGACAACGGTGTCGCCCTGGCTGAACTTCGGCAGTTCACGGGTGATCTGGGCGGATTCGAATTCCGCGACGATGGACTTGTTCAGCTTGCTCATGGGTTACACCGATTCTTGTTCGGGTGGGCGTGTCGTATCGACAACGTAGGCTCATGCAGTCACCGGACTATGCTGCACGTTTGTTTTGGGTACTGCGCACGCCGGCCGGGGCCGACGGGAATTGGCCATGATAGCCGATAACGCCAGCCCTGCGCTAGGGGCTGGCCTTGTGTTTCTGGGCCTGACGGGCCTGCTCCAGCAGCTTGCGGTCGGCCTTGCCCAGCGCCTGTTCATCCAGCAGGTCCGGGCGCCGCTGGGCGGTACGGACCAGCGACTGCTGGCGGCGCCAGGCCGCGATGGCCGCGTGGTTGCCCGAACGCAGCACGTCCGGCACGTCACCCAGCGGGTGCTGGGCCGGCTGGCTGTAATGCGGGCAGTCGAGCAGGCCGAGGTCGCCCTCGAAGCTGTCCTGCGCCGCCGATTCCGCGTCGTTCAGGGCACCGTCCTGCAGGCGGGCCACGGCGTCGATGATCACCGCCGCGCCCAGCTCGCCACCGGACAGCACGTAGTCGCCGAGGGAAATCTCCTCGTCGACATTGGCCTCCAGGAAACGCTCGTCGATGCCCTCGTAGCGGCCACAGAGCAGGACCATGCGCGGCAGTGCCGCCAGTTCCCGCACCTTGGCCTGGGTCAACGGCGCCCCCTGCGGGCTGAGATGGATCACCCGCGCCGGGATCGGATCAGCATCACGGATCGCCTGCAGGCAGGCCTGCAGCGGCTCGATCAGCATCACCATGCCGGGGCCACCGCCGAACGGACGGTCGTCCACCCGGCGGTAGTTGCCTTCGGCGTAATCACGGGGGTTCCAGCCATGCAGGCTGAACAGGCCCTTCTCCTGCGCGCGCCCGACCACGCCCAGTCCAGCGGACTGGGCGAGGAACTCAGGGAACAGGGTGATGACGTCGAAACGCATGCTCACACTCAGAACTCGGGATCCCAGTCGACCACGACCAGGTTGGCCTCGAAGTCGACCGACTTGACGAAGTCCGGCTGCACGAACGGAATCATCCGTTCGCGGTCACCACGGACCACCACCACGTCGTTGGCGCCGGTGCTGAACAGGTGCGAGACCTGGCCCAGGGCAACGCCCTCGGTGGTCTTCACGTCCAGGCCTTCCAGGTCCACCCAGTAATACTCGTCGGGCTTCGGCGGCGGCAATGCACTGCGGGCCACGTAGATCTCGGTGCCGTGCATCGCTTCAACGGTATCGCGGTCCTCGATGCCGGGGAAACGGGCGACCAGGTGCTTGCCGCTGTCGCGGCCGCGTACACCTTCAATCGTGGTTTCCACGCCGGACGGGCTGCGCACGATCCACGGCTGGTAACGGAAAATGGCGGAACGTGGCTCGGTCCAGGACTCGAGCTTGATCTCGCCGCGCACACCAAAAGCGCCGACAACCCTGCCCAGCAGGATGCGGCGCTCGATATCTTTCATCTGCTTCAACCAAGAGGGCCACGCCGAAGCGTGGCCCGTCAGGATCAGGCCGCAGCGGCCTGGGACTTGGTCGCTTCCTTGATCAGGTTGCGGACCTTGTCGGTCGGCTGGGCGCCGTTCTTGACCCAATGGTCAACGCGGGCCAGGTCCAGCTCGATGCGCTTCTCGGCGCCCTGGGCGACCGGGTTGTAGAAGCCAACGCGCTCGATGTTGCGGCCGTCGCGCGCGCTGCGCACGTCGGTGACGATGATGTGGTAGAACGGACGCTTCTTGGCGCCGCCGCGGGTCAGTCGAATCTTGACCATGGTGTTTTCCCTATTGCCCAGTCGCCAGGATGGCGAGGTAAGCGGGCGATTATAGCGGCAGAGCCCGGCCGAGCCAACCCCGGGGTGAATCCGCCGTCACGGCAGCGCCGGGCCATGCCCGGCGGGGGTTTTCACCCCAATCTGTCCCAAGCCACCGCCGCCAGCACTGCCCTGCCCTGTTCAGCCAGTGCCTGCGAACCCGGCAGGACATGCCCGTCGATGGCGTCCAGCGCCCATAGGCCGCTGGCGTTGCAGGCAAAAGCGGCCTTCACGCTATCCAGTTCAGCCAGTGCCAACGGCCGCGTCAGCTGTGCCCCCGGCCAATGCTGCTTCAACAACGTCTCGGCAGTACCGCGCAGGGCCGGCGCCTGTGGCCAGAGCAGGCGCTCACCATCGTGCACGGCCAGGTTCCAGGTGCTGCCTTCACTCATCACGCCATCGGCGGTCACGAACAGCACATCGTCGAACCCTTCCGCCATCGCCGCACGGCGCTCGGCAAACAGGCCGAAGGTGCCGACGTGCTTGATCTGCGGCAGCTCGCGCTGCCACACCACGCTGCGCACCCGCTTCGGTGCGGTCAGCGCCACCGGCGCGGACACCGCCACCAGCACGTCCACCGGTACGGCCGCCAGCGGATTGCGGAAATCGAAGCGGCGCGAGTACACCGTCACCCGCAGCGAGGCATCGGCCAGGCCGGCCTGCTGCAGCGCCTGCGCCATCCAGCCCCGCACCTGCGCCGCGTCCAGTTCGCTGCCGAACAGTTCGCGCGTGGCCTGCGACAGCCGCGCCAGATGCAGGTCCAGTCCCTGCACGGCGTGACCGCGCACCTGCAGCGAGGTGAAGTGGCCATAGTTGACCAGCGCAGGCAGCAGATCCTCCACCTGCACCGGTTGGCCGTTGCAGGTCACGGTCATCGCAGCAGCGCCTGCGCCTGTTCCCACATGCCGCGCAATACGTCGGCGGCCGGCTGTGCCGGGGCCATCCACGCCGACTGCCCGGCCCAGGCCTGCATCGCCGCCAGACGATTTTCCTGCACGGCCTGCCTGCGCATCGGCGCGGTCAGGCCGCGCTGCACCGGGTACGGGCGTGGCGCCGGTGCGCCTTCCGCAGCGGCGGCGCGCACATAGGGGGTCGCCAGGCCACGGCCCAGGCGGCCGCTGAAGGCGCGGGTCGGCCAGGTATCTTCGGGTTCGCTGGCCGCCAATCCATCGGCCCACGCTGAAGCGATCGCCGCTTCGGGCGTGCGCAGGAAGGCAGTGCCGATCTGCACGGCACTGGCCCCCAGGGTGAGTGCGGCAGCAATGCCACGGCCATCGGCGATGCCACCGGCGGCGATCACCGGAATCTGCAGGTGATCGGCCAGGCGCGGCAACAACGCAAACAAGCCGACCAGCTGGCGCTCGGCCATCGCCGGATCGAACGCGCCGCGATGGCCACCGGCTTCCACGCCCTGTGCCACCACCGCGTCGGCACCGGCGTCCTGTGCCGCACGCGCTTCGGACAAGGTGGTCGCACAGGCGATCCAGGCAATGCCGGCATCCTTCAACTGCTGTACGTGGCGCGGCAGCAGCACGCCCATGATGGTCGAGGCCACCGCCGGGCGCGCCGCCAGCAGTGCGGCGAACTGTTCTTCGAAGTCGGCGGGCGTGGCATCGGCGGCGCTGGCCGGCACGTCCGGACCCCACTGCGCGAGGAAGGCGCGGCTGGCGGCTTCAGCGGCGACATCACGGGTCGGTGCCGGGTCCGGCACCCACAGGTTCACCTGTGCGGGGCCCGTCGAGGCAGCGCGGAAGTCATCCATCCAGTGGCCGATATCGACCGATGACGACAGCACTGCGCCCATCGCCCCCATGCTGCCGGCATTGGCCAGCGCAGCCGACAACGGCACCGGGCAGGCGCCGGCCATCGGGGCCAGCAGGATCGGAACGGATACGCCAAAGCGCCGGCAGAACGCCTCGACGCGGGAAGATACAGCGGAACTCTGCATGACGGCCCATCGTTTCGGACAGGCCCCCATGGTGCGCGCAGGATGGGGGTGGCGTCGAGCTTGCTCGACTCTACCTCGACCGGGGCACCGGCAGAAAAGC